>JABSRT010000011.1 GCA_013214945.1 Gammaproteobacteria bacterium | reverse complement strand
CTTCAAAGCGCTTGTCGACGACGTAGTCGTTGCAACAGGGTTAACGGGTTGATGGCTACAGTGGTCAGCCATTGCCAATCACCTATTTAGATGAAGCCGCTGCATTAATTTGCAGCGGCTTTTTCACGTCTGCAATATAATAATTAGTAAGAATATGGGGGGTAGTCGCTGACGCAGTCAGTGCGAGAGTTAACTCGTAGCCACGACCAGAACGACATAGCCATGCCAATCACCTATTTAGATGAAGCCGCTGCATTATAATTTGCAGTCGCTTTTTCGCGCCTGGATTTAAAAATTAGCAAGTATTTGGGTGGGTAATCCCCCCATTATTAATGAAGGTCAGTCGTAGAACTTATATTTTAGTTAATCTTCTTTTCTGGATCGGTGTTATTCTGCCTATCCCCATATTAGGTCGCTCATTATTATTGGTTCATAACCAACGTGTTGCTCGATCTTGTAATTGTTCAATATCCTCATAGATATAATGACTTAACCAGTCATACCTAACGGTGCGATTAAAGCGTTCAATGTAAGCATTTTGTTGAGGGGGAATTACCAATCTCTGGATATCAATGAACTTGCTAGCTTGAAATATTTATATATAAAAAAACCAGTCAAGTTTTGACTGGTAGATTTTTAAGGGGGGATTACCCGAAAGCTTTAGTCTGCCTATAAATTAAATCGAACAACTGCTTAATGGCGTACTACAAATAGGCTAAGGGTTAATTTTAGCGACTATGCTCTGAAGTTGCTTTTGGCTTAACAAACCAGAATGCGCAAATTGTTTACCGGTTTTATCAATATAAAAGCTGCGTGGTAACTCGCCTTGCCATGTTGGATCAATGGTATAACTAATGTGTTGTGCTTGATTTTCTTGATAGACCCAACGTGGCACAGTTCTAAATGCTGGTTCAGAGTAAACATGATTAACTTCTTCGTTGCGAGTTGGATCGTCATCAGTTGATATCAGCGTAATTGCTAATCCCGGGTGACGTTTTAATAATTGAGCTAGCGTTTCTAACTCTTCAAAGCATGCTGGACACTCCAATGACCACATTACAATTAGTTTAGGTCCTTGTTTGAACACCTGTTTGGCCTTCTGGACAGTTAATTGGCTAGGAGCGCTGGTAGTTGTCTTGCCAATGATTGCTGCGAATACTTTGCTGTTATTGAATAATGCTATTACCGCGAATAGGAAACTAACGGCGAGGGTAATGACAGGTTTGTTGAAAGATATCATAGTTTAATTAACCGTAATGGCTGGCCGATAATGTGCCAGTGTAAATAGCTGCCTGATGGGTGTTGTAAAATGTAGGGATAATCGACTTGCTTGACGGCCGTTGCGATCACACGTGACTCACTCCAGATGTCACCGGTAGCAGATGACTGATATTTAATCTGATGCGCATTACCATTATATTCTCGCCACACAAGCTGAAGTAGCGAGTTGGTGCCATTAGCTACGATTTTTCGAGACAAAAAAGGATGCTCAGGCAACTGTGTTTTAGTGGCAAAGTGATTTACCTTGCTCATGTCTGCGCCGTTGTTATCGCTGTAGCTATAAAATAGGCCGCTGGCATCGGATGCATTATTAAACCAGGCCATATGTACCCGATTACTATTTCCGCCAATTTTCTCTCTAACCATGCTCGGGCCTTGATGCGGGCAGCCATCTACTTGCCACTTTTCAAAACTAACGCGTTTAATCGGGTTGGCTTGTTGCTGGTTTTTCATCGTTAAGAAACCATGGTCACGGGTATTTTTCTCAAAGACATGGCGCCACATTAGTATTGGTAGTGCATGCTGATCTAAATCCATCGCTAAACGGCAGCAAACACAAGTACCTTGGGTAAGGTAGCTATTATCAAATACCGTTTTACCTTGAATAAAGTTTGCGTGGGCGAGATAAATTTCACTGTGGCGTAAACGGGTACCCTGTTTTTCTGCGGCAACTTTCGCGCGACCATCTAACCAGGCGATATAAACATCCCCAGTGTCGGTGACCACCATTTCGTTAAAACTATGACCAGTTAATAGATTGTCATTGTTGACCGTTACGACTGGTGAAAATAGGTTACTGTTTGCAGCGAGATAACTAAAACGAACATTAGAGCTAAAACGTTTTGTAAGTGGTGTTACCCATGAAAGATACACATTGCCAGCATCGTCTATTGCAATTTTAGGGCGATTTTCACCACGATTAGATATTTTTTCTGCAACGTTATTAACTTTGCGCGGTCTTGAATACGAACGGCCTAAGTTATCGCTGTAATTTAAATAGAGATATTGCTGAAGTGACCAAACGGACCAAATGCGACCTTGGTTATCGACTGCTGATGAAATAGTTTTTGCGCATGCCATGCTCAAAGTGTCACAGCTTGGTTCTGTAACTGGTGGCTGCATCTGATGCTTACTGTGATCGATAGTTTGCTGAGCGGTTAAGTTCGCGCTAAAGCTCACAAGCAGGATGGTCAGTAATTTAATCATACTAAGTTCCTTTATTAGAAGCGGTAGCTAAGGCCAGCGTATGCAGTTCGGCCGCTTGCTGGTGAATATTTCTCACTACCGTAGGTGATCTCCGCCTGCTGAGCATAATATTTATCATTAATATTGATAATGCGACCATGAAGGCGTAACGCCGCTGTTAGTTGATAGTTAAACTTGATATTAGCGATGGTATAGCCTGAATATTGCTTGGTGTTTTTATCGTCCATGTAATAATCGCCAATCGATTTTATTTCTAATATGCCGGTAAAGTTAGCAAGGTAATCTGGGGTATAAACAAATCGGGCATTGGCAATATATGCTGGAGCCAGTTTTAATGTGTTGCCCGATAGCTCTTTTGGTGAGCTACTTCCTAGGCCTTCGACATAGTTATCGTATTCATGCACTGATTTGCTTAGCGCTAATGAGGCTTCAAATTCTCTGGTTATTTGGCTATTAATGCTTAGCTCGATGCCTTTATGAATAACCCGACCAGCATTAGTTTGGTAATCAAAGCCGTCATCGGTCACTGCATTGACTAAGGCGTCATCAAGATCCATAAAATATATAGCTGCTTGGGCATTAAATGCCTGATGATTAATCTTATAACCCAGCTCATAGGTATTTGAAGTTTCTACCTTGACGCCATCAATTAGGCTGTCGGTACTGCCTGATTTAATATGGTAAAGGGATCCAGCTGTAGGTATTCGAAAACTATTGGCAAATCTGACATAGACAGAACTTGTATCATTAAGTAGATAATTCAAAGATAGTTTTGGACTAAAATGGTTGAAGCTATCACGGCGATTAGCCAAGCGACGTTTTCCATAACCGTCATTATCTAAAGCGGCTAAATTATTATCATAATCATAGTTGTTGTAATCATAACGGCCACCGACAGATAGGCTAAGCTGATCGGTGAGGGCATGTTCGTATTGAATATAGGGTGAAATTCCAACATAGGTAGTAGTGTCATCGTAATACTGATGGCCTGCTATAAAGGTATTGCTGGCCCAGCCTGTCGTAGTAATTGTCTGTTCTTGATAAGATTTTGATTCACCTTGTGAATGTTCCACATCAAGTCCGACGATTAACTCGCCGTTATCATTAGGTTCATATGACAAGAACGACAATAAACCGAGTGTAGTAACCTGACTTTCCTGCTTTGGCATGTTGGCATTCCAGGTTGCGGTATAGTCATTGGTACGCTGGCGTAAGTATGGAATCATACTAATATTAAGACCGCTATCAGTCACTTTATCCCAGGTGCTGCTTAAGCGAAAATATCGACTTTTTCGTAAGGGATCTGATGCCAATACCTCGGCAGACAAACCGGAAGATTGCGGATTAGTATTGAAATCATCGCCTGATAGACTGGCCGCCATTTCCTGCTCTAAATCTGAAGCCACAAAACTGGTCGTTAACGATTCATCACGCCCTTCGTAGTGATGTTTAATATGTATTTCACCACGTTGTGAGGCGGTATGGTGACGATAACCTTCGTTAGATTGCAACGAGCCTGAAATAGCAAGCCCTTGATTTTTGCTTATCGAATTAGAATAAGCCGCTTTGCTTTTTACGTAACCATACTCACCAAAAGTTAAGTCTAATTGGCCGCTCGGTGTCATGGTGACATCTTCACTTAAGGTATTAATAGTGGCCGCAATTGCTCCCGAGCCATGTAAAGCCGTGCCCGCGCCTTTGATAACTTCAATCCGTTTTATGGTTGAATTAAAACTGCTCCACCACAGTGCGTTATGGTTAAAGAATGCCGCTGATTGCAACGGAATGTTATCTTGTAAATAGAGATAGGACCCTGAATAATTAATCGGCATTCTAATTGCGGCATTGTGGCCATGCGCACCTTGCAGTTGGTTTAACAACACACCTGAAATTGAATTAAGGGATTCTGCAATGTGCTGACCATTATCTTGAACGAGTGTTGATTTTCCAACAAATTCAACTGCAATAGCTTGTTCAATATCTTTTTTAGCTATTCTGCTGGCAGAGACGGTAATACGCTCAAGCTCTTGGGTGGTTTTAAGATTGGCTTCAGTGGCACTTGTGATATTAGACAATAGCGCGGCAGGCAACACCAACGCGATCAATGCGACTCGATACATAGCAAGACTTCCTGTTAAAATTTTTAGTAAGTCTAACGCTTTCAATGGCTAACTGGGATGTGACAAATTGTCGCATGTTTGATGATATTGGCTCTGTTCACCTTAAATGTAGCTACGCATTTAATTGATTGAAAGTGTTGCTGTTTGATAAAGCAACTTTGTGCAGCATAGATGCTGCGCTAGAGCCTCGATTTAAGGTGTCTTGATGTTCAAGTAGTAACACTTAAGTACACCGAGCCGATCATATTAGTGAGGTTGTTTGTTTATTGGCCGAACTAAACTGCCATTTTGTCGATTAAGTTAGTAATCCGCGTTGTTTCAAGCCCCGCAGCCCCTGCAGGCCACCTGTATGTAGGGCCACTATTCTACTGCCTGCTGGGAAATAACCTTGCTTGATTAAGTCGTCTAAGGCGAAAAACATCTTGCCACTGTATATCGGTTCAATTTCAATCGCGGTTTGCTGGGTAAATTGCTTAATGAATTCGACCAACTCAGGGGGGATCTTGGCATAACCGCCACCATGATAACCTTCGATAAAACTCCAGTTGTTATTTTTAATGCCGACATCTGTCACGAGATTATTGATTTCTTCGATTAAATAGCTAGCCTTTTTTAAGACTGGAATGCTAATCACTTTAGTGTGAGGCGGGCTTGCCGCAATGAGCCCGGCAGTGGTGCCGCCGCTACCGCAAGGCGTGATTATAAAATCTGGATTGTGATCCGCCAATTCAGTTAATATTTCACCAACTCCTTTTAGTGCTGCCACGTTGGTTCCGCCTTCGGGTATAAGCAGCGCATCAGGAAACTGTTGTTGCAGCTGCAGCAAGTAACTTGGATCGTGCCGCTTGCGATATTCAAGACGAGAAAGATAATTGATCGTCATACCGTTTTGTTTAGCATCAATTATTGTCGGATTCTCACTGTCAGCCTCGCCTCTAATGAGGCCAATGGTCTCAAAGTTGAAGGCATGGCCAGCGGCAGCTAATGCGTGAATGTGATTCGAATAAGCGCCACCAAAAGAAAGCAATTTGCTAATGCCTTGTTGCTGAGCATTAATCAAATTATATTTTAACTTACGCCATTTATTGCCTGATATCAGCGGATGAATCAGGTCATCACGTTTAATATCTAAGGTGATATTATGCCGTTTTAGCAAGGCACTGGTTATTGGTTGTAGCGGTGAATTTATTGGTTCATATAACAAAATTAGATAAATACCTTAGCAGCTTGGTGTGATTTGTATTGCAACACACTTGTTTATCGGGATAATGATATTACTATTATTATCCCTTTAGCAATTTTAAGGAAGCCTCCCGTGCTTAGTCAATTGTTTGGTCGTAAAAAAACCTCATCAAATCGTCAGTTAAGCTTAGTGCTACAGCCTAACAGTGTCACGGTTGGGGTGATTGACGGCGAACAGCATTTTGTTAAGCAACTGCCGAGTAAAGTTGAGGATTATGTTACAACCCTAAAAACATTGGCCCAAGAAATAGATCTCAGTAATAGCCGCTGTCAAATTGTGTTGGCTCATGGGGTATATCAAGGGGTGCAAGTTGATAATCCGAATGTGCCAGAAGATGAGGTTTTACAGGCATTGGCCTGGAGTGTTAAAAGTTTATTTACGATCAAGCCTGATAATCAAATTATTGATTATTACCAGCATTACAGTAACAACCCTAGCATGAACAAATTGCATGTTATTGCATGTGATAAAGCAATGATCAGTCCTGTCGTCAATTACTTGCATGACAGTGAGGTTGAAATTTCCGGGATCACAGTTGAAGACGTCGTTGTTTCTCAGTTAGTGAGCTCATCTGACGCCAATGTGTTGGTTTTTCATGTGCCGGGCTCACAAGTATTAATTGCGGTGATAGAAGATGGCAAGTTATGCTTTAGTCGACGAATTCAAGGTTATGATAATTTTCATCAAATGAGTGAGGTCGATTTTTCATCAGGCATGTTAACCAACCTAGGGCTGGAAGTTCAACGTTCAATTGATTTTGCCTTAGGTCAATTAAGGCTAAACTCCATCAATACCATTTTTATCGCCGTGCAAAATTTTGACTTCGACTCTATATTGAGCAATATGCAAGAATTATTTGACCTGCCAGTCAAGCAGTTAAAAATCGATGTCGAAGAAGATTTTCGTCGTTTCCCCATTAACGCTGCGGGCTTTGCAGAATTAAAGTCGAGTGAAGGGTCGTAAATGAAAAATCGGATTAATTTATACACCCCAGCACTGCAGCCAGTAAAAGAAATATTGCCGTTTAACTTGTTGTTAGCTTCGTGGGGCGCCGTTATTATTTTAATCGGATTGGCTACCGGCGGGCTATTGTGGCAGCAAAGCATGCAAAACAATGTAAACCTCGAACTAGCTGATAAATTACAAGCAGCCCAGCAGACATTAACAACGCGCGCCACTGAGTTAGCACAACGTAATGACAAAGTGGCATTGCTCAAGCAAAAGAGTGAATTGTCGAATAAAATTGCGATTAAGCAGCGGATTCTGGCGACGATGAAACAGCAAACCCAATCGAATAGCCAAGGTTATTCCGATTTGTTTTTAGCCTTAGCCGAGCTTCCAGCTACTGGCATTTGGTTAACCAAGATAAACATTGAATACGCTGGCGTTAATTTACATGGTGGTGCGTTGCACTCTAACGATGTTCTGTTGTGGATTGAAGCACTCAAAGAGGTTAAGCCATTAATGGGGCAAGACTTCTCTTCATTAAAAATATTACGCAACAGTGACTTTCTTGAGTTTTCCTTAAATAATGCTAATAAAAAAGAGACAACTCAATGACTAGTGAGCAGGCACTCAAACGTTATGTGGAACTAACAATACGAGAAAAGGCGTTAATCTTAATCACTGGTTTGGTGTTATTGGGTCTTATTGCTAATCATTTCATCCTTGAGCCGCTCTACATTAGTTGGCGTCAGGCGACGGACTCAGGTAAATCGACCGAGCAAACGATAGTTGAAACCGAGCAGCAAATTTCAGAAGTCGACCTGATTTTAAGCTCTGAAATGAATAAGTCGTTAAAACAAGAAATTAAACAGTTAACGTTGAGTAAATTAGCGATAGAACAGCAACTGCTCGATCGAAATTTAGCGCTAGTATCTAAACAAGACATGATCATATCGCTTAAATCATTACTCAACGAAAGCAATGGCTTAAAAGTTATGTCGTTTCGTTCGGTAGCGCCAGAGGCAATATTAACTGAAACGGCAGAAGTCGGAACTGGGGTTAAAGCTGCGCCTACCCCTTTACTCTATAAACATGCAATCATTGTTGATATTGAAGGAAAATATTTTTCAATTTTAAAGTTTTTACAACAAGTTGAAGATACCAGCGACAAAATTTTATGGAGCGCTATCAGTTATTCAGTATTAGAACATCCTAAAGCCGCGGCTAAAATAGTCGTTTATACCTTAAGCACAGATAAGGAGTTTATTGGTGTTAGTGGTTAAGTTGTTGTTGTTGCTGTTGATTATCTTAAGTGGTGCTGGGATTGAGGCCGCGTCGTTGAGCGATCCAACGCGGCCGGGCATCGTCATCAAAAGTACTGATGATGCAGGTATCGATACAGCAGCGCCTGTTCAAGTTCTGCGATTAGATGCAATTCAGACCTTTAATAATAATAGTATTGCAGTCATTAGTGGAAAGCCTTATCAAAGCGGTCAAGCGATTAATCAGGATGTTATTTTAAAAATCATGTTTGATAAGGTTATTTTTAGTTCAGGAACAGAGTTGTATTTGTTTGGCAATTCAGTCGTCAATATTTCGAAATAGGGGTTGAGTATTAATGTTAGTTTTTGGCGTTAAAAAAGGAATTGTTGTTGTTAGCACGGTGGCGTTGATGAGTTGTCAAATGACTCCAATAGAACAAGAGCGGAAAAAAATTCAAGAGTCTTTTGCGCAAGAAAAACAACAGAGTACTATTTCGCCCGTTGTACCTTTTAGTGTGCCGCCAAGCGTCGCGCAAGCGCTAAAGCCTAAGCCGATGAGCTTTGGTGAAATTAGCAGCCAGCCTAGCCAAAAGCGTTTCGATATTGCAGCCAACGCCGTTAACATCAAACAACTCTTTGCCAATTTAGTCGCTAAAACTCCTTATAGCGTGGTATTTCACCCGCAGTTAAGCGGTGATGTTTCATTACAACTAAAGCAAGTTACGCTCGATGAAGTGATTGATTCTATCTCGCAGTTATACGATTACCAGATCATAAAAAAAGGTCGAATAATTCAGGTCTTGCCTGCGGCGATTACCTCTGAAACTTTTAATGTTAATTACTTATTGCTCAAACGTAATGGCGTTTCGCAAACCAGTATTAGCTCTGGCGGATTAACCGATAGCGACTCAGACAGTGATAGCTCTGGTTCGGGCAGCAATGGCACCTTTATCGAGTCGCGGACCGATACAGACTTTTGGGCCGAACTGCAAACGACATTACGCGGTTTACTGCCGGGTGAAGGTCGCGCGGTAATTGTTAGTCCGCATGCCGGTGTTGTTACTGTACGTGGTTTCCCCAATGAAATTCGCACAGTGAAGGAGTTTTTGCAACGCGCAGAAACCAATATTCAACGCCAAGTGATTCTCGAGGCGCGGATCATAGAAGTAACGCTTAGCGAAGGTTATCAGCAAGGTATCGAGTGGCAGGAAATTCTTACCGAAACTGGCCACAATAATGTCACCAATTTTGATTTTGGCACCACATCAGCAAGTATTTCTGATGTGATCAGTTCAACCCTTGGCGGGGTGGCCTCGTTAACATTTTCTAATATCAATTTTAAAGGGGTCGTGTCGCTGCTAAAAACACAAGGTGACGTTAATGTATTATCTAGCCCACGAATTACGGCCTTGAACAATCAAAAAGCGGTAATTAAGGTCGGCCAAGATGAATATTTCGTCACTGACATTTCGTCAACCACCACGACCACGAATGATAATACGACTAGTACTCCGGACATTGAGTTGACACCTTTCTTCTCTGGGGTTGCTTTAGATGTTACGCCACAAATTGATCAAAATGGCCAAGTGCTGTTACATGTTCACCCGTCGGTAACGAATGTGATTGAGCAGCAAAAGAAGATTGAGCTGCAATCGGGCAGTTATCAGTTGCCCTTGGCTTACAGTTCGATTCGAGAAACAGATACTATTATTCGTGCGCGCAGTGGTGACGTGGTAGTGATTGGTGGCTTAATGAGTTCACGCACCACCGAAAAGGAATCAAAGGTGCCGCTGTTAGGCTCTATTCCAGTTCTAGGTGAGCTTTTTACCAACCGTTCAGAGAAAATAGATAAAACTGAACTGATTATTTTAATTCGCCCTACTGTGGTGGGTGTGAATACTTGGCGCCAGCAATTGGATCAATCTAAGCAACTGGTTGACAGCTGGTATCCAGCTAGCGCCAATTAAGCTGCTATGTACTTATACCATTTTGGATTACGGGAATTACCTTTTACCTTAACACCCAATACTGACTTTTTTCTTAACTTGAAACCTCATGTCGAGGCGTTGCAAGTGTTAATGACGGCCCTTAAGCAAGGGGAGGGTTTTATCAAGGTGACCGGTGAAGTCGGCACTGGAAAAACCCTTATTTGCCGCAAGTTATTAAATGAATTACCGCAAGGTTTTTGTGTTGCCTATATCCCCAACCCCTTTTTAAATCCCAGTGAGTTACGCTGGGCTGTAGCAACAGAATTAGGATTAAAATATTCACAAAACATTGATCAACAGCAATTAATCCAAATGTTGCAGCAGCACTTGCTTAATTTGTCTGCTCAAGGCAAGGCGGTCGTGGTGATTTTAGATGAGGCGCAAGCATTGCCCGATGAAAGCCTTGAAGCGTTGCGACTTTTTACTAACTTAGAGACAGAGCGGCGTAAATTGCTGCAAGTAGTGTTGTTTGGCCAGCCTGAATTAGATCAACGACTAGCAACAACTAAATTTCGCCAATTGCGTCAGCGCATCTCCTTTTCTTATAAGCTGCGCAGCATGACAGCTGCAGAGGTGGCTCATTACATCGACTATCGGATCAAAGTCGCGGGCCATCAAGGCAAGCCGGTATTTTTGCCTAACGAAGCGAAGAAAATAGCGATAGCAAGCCGCGGCGTACCGCGTTTGGTTAATATTTTGTGCCATAAGGCTTTGTTATTATGTTTTGGTGGTGGCCAGTTTCAGGTCTCAGCTAAAAATGTTAAGGGCTCAATTGTTGACACGATTGACGCGAAACAGTCACCACGCCTACTGTGGCTAGTGTTGGGCTCAATTTTCGTGAGCAGTTTAATGGCTATTACTATTTATTTAAGCGGAGCTAACCAATGAGTGTAATTAATCAAGCGCTTAAAGATTTGGAACAACGTAATTTAGCAGATCAAGGGTTTAACAGTGAACCGCTTATTGCCTTGGAATTACCAAATTCACGCCTTAAATATTTGGTGATAGTTTTAGGGTTTATTTGCGCAGTATTGGTAGCGATAGGCTGGAGCTGGCAAGCTAAGTTGTGGTCGATGCCGCCATCTCAAATTGTTGAACCACCGTTGCCCGTAAGCCTTAATCTACCAGTGGCTGTTGCGGCGGAGGTTAAACAGTTGCCAGTAAAAGTCACTCAGATAAAGCAGGCGCTAGAGCCACTATTGGTGCCGGTTGAACCCGTGCCAGAAAAACCACAGCTCAAGCCCGCAGTTGAATCGGTTAAACGGCAGCAGCAGCAACAACAACAACAGCAAGAAAAAGAGCAATCATTGCAGCCTCAAGTTGATGTTGTCGCAAAGCAGCCACCAAAATATGAAGAAAAATTAGCCCCGATAACCCAACTACAGCTGCCTTTAGCCGATCAAGTAATCCCAACTCAAACTCAGAATTTTACCGGACCACCGCTAGCGGTGTCACAAGCTGTACCTAGCGGTGAGTTAACCATTAAACACGTCGAGTTAACGTCAGTTGAGGCCGCTGCTTTATTTCTTAAGCAAGGTCGCGAGCAGGCCCAATTAGGTTTGGTGTTTAAAGCGCAAGATTCTTGGCGTGCGAGTTTAGTCGCTTTACCATCGCAGCATCAGGCGCGAGAATTGTTGGCGCGCAGTCATGTTAATCAAAACAATCTAACTCAAGCGTTGAGTTTATTAGAGCGCGGCATTACGCTATTTCCACAGCAATGGTCGCATAAATTACTGGCGGCAAAAATTTATCTGCACAACCAGCAACCAAGCCAAGCCTTGTTAACATTAGATCACCCTTATCGTTTTAATAAGATCGAGGTCGAATTGCTCGAATTGGCCGGCTCGCTCGCTCAGCAATTGCAGCAATGGCCGCAGGCACAATCGAATTACTCCGCGTTAATATCGCGCGACAATAACAATCATAAATGGTTGTTGGGCTTGGCTATTGCGCTCGACGCTCAAGCCAAACCTGCTGCAATTTTACGTTATCAGCAGCTTTTGATGTTGCCAAATATTGAGCCGGTATTAATCGACTACGCCAAGCAACGACTTAGCATTTTACAGTCTGGGTCCAGGCCCTCATCAGCAAACAAATCACAGTGAGAATATAATGGCTAAACCCAAGTTAAGGATGCGACTAGGCGATTTATTAGTCCATGAACACATTATCAGTGAAGCGCAACTGATGGATGCACTGTCGAACCAAAAAAGCACCGGCAAGAAACTCGGTGGGGCGTTAATTGATTTAGGGCATTTATCCGAAGTTCAGTTGCTGACCTTTTTGGCGCAACAGCTTAAAGTTGAATTTATCGACATTAACGACTTGCGAATTGACCCGCAAGTGGTGCAGCAGTTACCCGAAGTGCATGCGCGGCGCCATCGTGCTTTAGTGATTGCCGACGATGGCATTGTGGTGACGTTGGCGCTAAGTGATCCCGCCGATCTCAATGCGCTTGATGCAATAGAGCTGTTATTGTCACCCAAGCAAATCAAAATGGTGGCAGTGACGGAAGGTCAATTGCTAGAATCGTTCGATCGATTATATCGACGCACGCAAGACATCGCGTCATTTGCTGAAAAACTGAGTGAAGAACACGGTGCCGATGACGAGTTTGAGCTTGTTAGCCTGTCTGATTCCGATGAAGATGCGACCGTGGTTAAATTACTGCAGTCAATTTTTGAAGATGCCGTTCAAGTTAAAGCGTCAGACATTCATATCGAGCCTGAACAGCGCTTAGTACGGATCCGCCAGCGTGTTGATGGCATATTGCAAGAAAGTGTCTTAAACGAGGCTAATATCGCCAGTGCTTTAGTCTTGCGCCTGAAGCTAATGGCCAGTTTAGATATTTCAGAAAAACGTTTGCCACAAGACGGCCGCTTCAATATCAAAATTAAAGGCCATAGCATCGACATTCGACTGTCGACGATGCCGGTTCAATTTGGTGAGTCGGTGGTGATGCGTTTGCTTGACCAGTCGGCTGGTTTGTTGGGCATGGCTCAAACGGGCATGCCAGAACACATGATGGCTAAATTGCGCTATCAAATGAGTCGTCCACACGGAATGATTTTAGTGACAGGACCAACAGGTAGTGGCAAAACCACCACCCTTTATGGCGTATTAAACGAATTAAATGAGCCGGGCAAGAAGATAATCACGGTAGAAGATCCGGTCGAATATCGTTTACCACGGGTGAATCAGGTTCAGGTTAACACTAAAATTGGCTTAGATTTTTCCAGCGTATTACGTACCACCTTACGTCAAGATCCTGATATTTTAATGATTGGTGAAATGCGAGACCATGAAACCGTTGAAATTGGTTTACGTGGTGCCTTAACTGGTCACTTGGTTTTATCAACGCTGCACACCAACGACGCGGTCTCAAGTGCGTTACGACTAACCGATATGGGTGCTGCAGGCTATTTGGTCGCCAGTTCATTGCGCGCCATTATCGCTCAGCGTTTGGTTCGTAAAATTTGTGAGCACTGCAAAGAACCTCATCAGTTAACGAATAATGAAGCAGGTTGGATCGAGCACCTTAGTGAAACCGATCTAACTCAGCAATCGTTCTCTAAAGGTCGTGGTTGCCAGCGTTGTAATTTAACGGGTTGTACTGGTCGAGTCGGTGTTTTTGAGTTTTTAGAACTCGATGTCGCCATGGCACAGGCCTTACGTCAGGATGATCCCGATGCCTTTACCATTGCAGCGGCCGCGAGTAAGGACTTTGTGCCCTTAGCCAGTTCGGCATTAGATTTAGCGATGGCCGGTATCATTCCGATCAGTGAAGTGCTGCGGTTAGCCGAGCAATCAAATAACCATAGCCCTGTTAGCCAAAACAAGGTGTAACTTATGAGCATGTTTAGCTATACCTCGCGTGACCGCCAGGGTGAATTGGTCAAAGGCAAAATGGAAGGTAATGACCCCGAGCACGTCGCGGGGATTTTGCTTGGCCGCGGCCTAACCCCGGTTGAAGTTAAACCCGCTGGCGGTAGCGGCCAAAGTTTCTCAGTTGAAGCCTTGTTTGAACGACCGGTATCGCTGGACGAGTTAGTCATTTTTTCACGTCAAATGTACAGTTTAATGCGCGCGGGCATTCCGGTAATGCGAGCCATTGCCGGGTTACGAGATAGCGCTAGCAACCCGTTAATGAGCAAAGCGCTGGTGGCGGTGCTGAGCGATTTAGAGTCTGGGCGAACGTTATCAACCGCCTTAGACAAACAACCTAAGGTTTTTAACCAAATAGTAGTGAGCTTGGTTCACGTTGGTGAAAACACTGGTCAACTTGATTTGGCCTTTGATCAGCTCGCTAAGTACCTAGAACGTGAGCAAGAGACCCGCAAACAGATAAAATCGGCGATGCGTTACCCAACTTTTGTGCTAATGGCACTAGTTGGCGCAATGGTAGTGATGAATATTTTTGTTATTCCAGTGTTTGCTGACATGTTTGGTAAATTTGGAGTTGAGTTACCCTGGACGACCCGTACATTATTAGCAACCTCGACATTTTTTGTTAATTACTGGCCCGTTATATTGGGAGTTGCCATCGCATTGACCTTTTGGGTTAAACGCTGGATGGCCTCAGACAGGGGCAGAATAGTATGGGATCAAAAAAAGCTTAAAATTCCGATAGTAGGCAGCATAATTAGTCGGGCATTATTGGCGCGTTTTGGTCGAAGTTTTTCGATGATGCTGGCGGCCGGTGTGCCTTTATTGCAGGGGTTAAGCTTGGTTGGCGACGCGGTGGACAATAAATACATGAAATCTCGGATCGAGCAGATGGGCAGCGGCATTCGTGCTGGTGAAAGCTTGTTACGTGCTGGTGCGAGTTCTGAGCTGTTTAATCCGTTGGTATTGCAAATGATTGCGGTGGGTGAAGAGACAGGCCAGCTCGAGGAGATGATGACCAACATGGCTGAATATTACGAGCGTGAAGTCGATTTTGATCTCAAAAGTCTGACCGCTAAAATTGAACCGATCTTAATCATGATCGTTGCGGGCATGGTGCTCATTTTGGCCTTGGGTATTTTTACACCGATGTGGGACATGATGTCGGCGATGAAGAAGTAGCCAATGAAAATTAGCCAGTTAGATACCGGTCTATTTCGCTTGGTGATTGTTGTTTTAATGATGTTGTGGTTGGTTTTTTTTATCAATAAATCATACCTTAAAAACAGAGAAACCATCGAAAGTGTCAACTTTGAATTAGAGCAGCAAAATTTTATTAAAACGGTGGCACTAATTAATGCCCAATGGCTGCTCGAAGGGCGACCGAGTACAGTGACTTTTTCTTTTTATGACCAAGGCAATAAAGCCGGAATCCTACGTGAATTTGCCATGTCGAAGTTTGGCTGGCCCTCGTTGCTAGCGGCGAATAAGGCTAGCTATTGTTTGGACTTATGGTCGGTGGTTATTAATGTTGACCCGGCTGAGGCCGAGAAAAAAATATTAACTCGGATAAATTATCACAAACAAGATGACATCTACTGTCAAATTTGTGATGGTAACCAACAAGATGTATGTTTAACGTATTCAACAAAAACAGGAATTTCCAGTGCTGAGTGAGTCGCCGCAGTAAGAGTGCCATAATGGCAGCAATAAAATTAACCACAGATACATTGGCATATAGGTAAATGGAGTAACTATGACAAAGCAGCAAGGCTTTTCATTAATAGAATTAATTATTGTGGTCGTGATATTGAGTTTATTGGCGGTAACCGCCTTACCGCGCTTTCTTAACATTACTGAGCAAGCGGAAGATGCAGCAGTGGAAGGCGTTGCAGGTGGCTTTTCGGCTGCAGTTGGCTTGGTGCGTGCCGAATGGGAAATAGAAGGGCGACCCAGTGATAGCGACGCTTATATAACGATGAGCTCAACCAAGGTTCGGGTCAATCAATTTGGTTTCCCAACCGCAGGCGCAGGTGGCAGTGGTGCCAATTTAGCGCCGGATCAAATGACCGCCAGTGCCTGTAAAACCGTGTTTGACAAAGTAATGCAAAGCCCCGTGCGCAGTGTTATTGCTGGGCAAGACGCCAGCAATGTTCGCTATTATATTAGCGTGCAAAGTAACAGCGGCACCACCGACAACGATAACGCTTACGATCTGTGTCTATATCATTTGGTAGCGACCTTAAGTATTAAAAAAACTAACGGTATTCCTGCCGGTAACAGCTTGAATGATGGTAATTTATTCACTTATAATCCAGCGACCGGACAAATACAGGTTTTTAGTAATAACGAATAGAGAAAACAATAACCAAATACTTTTAATTCTCGATCGAGTCGGTTATGATCGGAATAATTATTGAATGATAATTCAGCATTAGAGCCAATGGATTTATTAGATCAAGCACTTGGCACAAGGGAGTGTAAGCGTCCTCAATGTCAATTAATATGCTGGGCAACTGTGGTGAGCAGTTGTTGATACACTAACTAATTTTAGTAATATATAGGATCAACAAATGAAAAAAGCACAAGGTTTTACCTTAATAGAATTAATCATCGTTATTATCATTCTTGGTATTTTAGCGGTTACTGCCGCGCCTAAATTTATTGACCTGAGCGGTGATGCTAAAGCGTCGGTAATGCAAGCGATTAAAGGCAGTGTTAACTCTTCGGTAGCAAGCATTCATGCTAAGGCGTTAATTGCAGGGGAAACTGCTAAAGAGGGGGACGTTACAATAAATAAGGAAGTATATCGTGTTATTTATGGTTACCCTAGTAGAGAAGACGACGGTGTGGGTGACGGAACTGAGATTGGTAAGGGCTTCCCTCTTGGTGAATTAGTTGATTTCGATGACACTGTAATTTCATATAGCCAAAATACTAGCAAGATGGGCGTTTTCCAACATCTAAGTGCGGCAGATGGTGAAACCTGTAGAGTAACCTATGTTAATGCAACAGCTGATGCGCCCCCTATAGTGACAGCTATATTGACTGGTTGTTAATTATTAATTCGACCAAGCAATCATTTAGCTGAGTGGATAGCTGAGCGATTTTTTACAAGGCACCTCAAGCGGGTGCCTTGTTGTTTTGACTAACACCAGCTAACACAGGGGTAAAGATGAAAAATCAACGTGGCTTTACCCTTGTTGAATTAGTCATGACAATGATTCTAATTTCTATTTTAGCCGTGACAGTGTTGCCTAAGCTGTTTGGGCCATCAGAGTTTGCGGTCTATGCCATTCGCGACCAACTTATCGGCCAGTTACGACTATCACAATTGCAAGCGCTTAATCGGCGTGGCACTACTCAAAATCTACTGGTTAAACCCGATAAATTTGGGCTTGCGCGTTCAACCACAGACACTGAAACACAGTTGAGCTCAGACGAAAATAGTATTGTTGATCTCGACGGCGTAAGCATTAAACTGGGCGCGAGCAATGATTTTTCATTACGTTTTGATAGCCATGGCAAAATTACTGCTGGTTCTGTTTCTTGTGATGGTGGCTGTACCCTTACCCTTATTGGCAGCGAAACTCTTAAAATAACCATTGAATCAGAGGGCTATGTGCATGAGTCGTCCTAATGTTAGCTTGACTCGTGGTCACGGTTTTACCTTGCTTGAGCTGATCATGGGCATTGTGGTATTTTCAATTGCCATGACCATGTTAAGCACGCTTATCTTGCCATTAGCTGCGCGCAGCACCGATCCTGTTTTTCAAATTCGTGCGACTAAATTGGCCAATGCACTAATCAATGAAATTAGCGCCAAACCCTACGACGAGCAATCAAAACCCTGGTTAGGTTTGGGACGCTGTGACGAAGCCGCTAATAGTGACTGTACTCTAGCAGGCGCTCTTGGCCCGGACCTACTTGGTAGCGCTTATGAAGCTCGCGATTTATTCGACGACGTTGACGATTACCACGGTTTAAGCATTAGCGGTCAGCATTTATATAGCGGTGCTGCTTACGAAGATCTCTACCTTAATTACAGGCTAACAGTGACGGTTTTTTATGACGGCGACTTTGATGGTCTCGAAGACGCTAGCATCAACAGCCGTAGCGCTAAATTAATTCAAGTGGCCGTGACAACCCCAAGTAATGAAGTGATTGAATTTGCCGCTTATCGGAGCAATTACTAATGGTTACTGGCCACAAACAACGTGGTTTTACCCTGATCGAATTGATCATGGTGATCATGGTGTTGTCAGCGGTTAGTGTTGGGGTCAGTTCTTTTATCCATTTTGGGGTTGAGATTTATCGTGACGCAGCAGGGCGTGACCGCCAAATTGGCGACAGTCGATTTTTAATTGAGCGAATTAGCCGTGAGTTACGAGGAGCATTGCCTAATAGCGTGCGCGTTAATAGCAGCCAAAGTTGCATTGAGTTTGTGCCGATAGTTGCCAGTTCAAGTTACATTGATATCCCAGTAATTCCTGAACTGGTTAGCAATCAGCTGCAAGTGGTACTGCCCGCGGCGGTCGTGCCTTTATTACAGGCTGATAAAATAGTGATTTATCCACTGCACCCGAGCGAAATTTATGTCAGCGCAGCGAACACGAGTGGCAAGGTTTTTGAGTTAGCCGCTGCTGTGCCGGCAAGAGATATTGCTGGCGATGCTGTCAGTGGCACTATTACGCTAAAAAACGAGGTTCAATTTAGTGCCGACTCACCAACCGAGCGCTATTTTTTGATTAAAAATGCGGTAAGTTATTGTGTTGATGGCACTGATATTAAGCGTCACAGTGGTTATGGCTCAACGAGTAGTCAGGCGTCACCACCAACAACAAATGGGGTATTAATGGCGCAGCGCCAATCAAACAGTAAGCCTTTTGTTTATCATCCAGCTAGCTTAACTCGCAGTGCGATGGTGCAGCTAAATTTTGAATTTAGTTACGATGATGAACTGCTTAAACTTTATCATGAGGTGCACGTTGTTAATGTTCCTTAATCGCCAGTATCAAATCAATACTTATACTAAGCAACGCGGCAGCATGTTGGTAATGGCGCTGTTTGTGATTGTAGTGATGGCGATGCTTGGTTTGGCGGTGGTACAATTACTTAATGACAGTAGCAAGTCTACGGTTTACGAAGTGTATGGCGCCCGCGCCTTTAATGCCGCCAATAGTGGTGCCGACCGCGCGCTGGCCGATATTTTTGGCCCACAAGTAACAGGAGCTGTAGGTTGCGATAACGTAAGCAGCAGCTATAGTTTGCCTAAAACCGTTATTGCGGGTTTTAGTGGCTGCGATTTGGCGATTAAATGCAGAGAATTTGACGTCACTGAAACGGGCTTTACCCATTATCGAATTGAAAGTACGGCCACTTGTCAGGCGGCTGATTTTATAACTCAACGTACCGTTGCTATTGAAGCAAGGCAGCGTAATTAAAGCTATAATCTACTAACAATTGAGTAGAACACTAAGGATGCATCAACAGCTATATTCACAAATAGCCGTTATTTAATGGACTAATTTTGTAGGCACTTTCGTACAAGGTAGATCGAAAGTCGTCGTTGGTTTGTTAATAGAGAGCATCATGAATATAAAATACTTACGCCATCAATTTATCGCGTTAACCTCCTGTCTAGTCTTAATCCTTTTTAGTAGTAATAGCGCTTTTGCCGTTCCTGGTTTATATGGCGTTTATTGGCATTATTGGAATTTTTTTAATACCTTTACTCCAACATGGGAACCCAAGTTAAGCCGCGTAGACCCTGAGGTTAATTTTAATTGGGGCTCTTATAGTCCAGATTCTAATAACATTCGTGCTGACTACTTTAGGGTGAATTGGACAGGTTATGTATTGATCCCAACCGACGGTGACTACAGATTCGTCACGACAACCGACGATGGCGTACGATTGTGGGTTGATGGCAAGCTGATTATTAATGATTGGAATATCTATCCCGCAAAGAGCCTGGAGAGTGCGCCGCAGTCATTGATTGGTGGGCGGCAATATAGTGTACGGTTAGAGTATTTTGAATATACTGGTCAAGCTGTGGCGCAATTAAAATGGAAAACGCCCGGTAACAGCACCAGTACAGTAATCCCAACTAGTCAGCTTGATACTGAGTTAAAGCCACAGAGTGCCACTGAACTGTTACATCATTACACCTTCGATAATGATTGGAATACGACAAGTCCAGTTCGCGATATCGTTGGCAATAGCCATGGTGAGCTTAGTGACGATGACATTAACGGTGTTCAACGGGTATTATCACCGTTTGAGGGCAGCAAGTTAGAAAGCTGTTACGCCGCTAAATTTACCAATGGTAATATCAAGTTAGCGAACTTGGGATTAGAACTGACCGATGGAGAAAAAACCTCAGTGAGTTTCTGGATGAAGTGGAGTGGCAACAATAGTGCGATGCCGATTGGTTGGGACCAATATGATTTATGGTTTTATAACAACGAATTCGGATTTAATACTTGGAATTGGGATATTTATGGCGTTAATGCGTACGCACCAACTGAGCTTGTAAATAGTTGGCATCATATTACGGCCGTTTTTACCAACGGTAGCGTCACTGACAATGTCCTATATGTCGATGGTCAAAAACAATCCCTGACCAAGCGGTTCGTGCCAGGGTATGGAATAATGGATCCAAAGTTCAATAATGCAATAGTTGCCAATGCGTTAACTCTTTCAGGATATAACGAAGGAAACGACCAGAGATTTCAGGGCTTGATCGATAACTTAAAAATATATCGTGGCGAAATTAGCCAAGCGCAAGTTACTGCTGATATGAACGAGAGTAATGCCTGCGGAGCGTTAAAACCACTATTAGAGTGGCACCTCGACGAGGTGAGTTTAAGCGCCGCTGCCAACGAAATAATTGATTATTCTGGCAATAATAATCACGGCTCGGTTGTTGACTTACAGGGAGGCTATCCATCATCTGGTCATATTAATAGCGTGGCAAATGGCCAGATTTGTCACGGTGCCAATATCAGCGCTGATAACAGCCGTAATAACTACTACGCGCTCGATACTCAATTGGTCATGGGTAACCGTGGCACGATTAGTTTTTGGTATGCCCCAAATAGTACGTCGAGCAAGCAACAAACTTTATTCTCAGGCACATCTGACGGCAATGATGATAAGTATTTTTTCTTAAGACGTGAAAAAAATGGCAAATTAACTTTTGCGTTTGAAGATACCGCAGATAGAGACTTTGTTTATAATACTTACGATCAAGTATTGGCTAATGATTCGAAAGTGCATATCAGCGCAAGCTGGGATTTAGAACAGAATTTAATTGCGCTGCATGTTAATGGACAGCCATTGAGCATGCATAAAAAACCAGGGTATGACTACGAGTACATTACCAATAACAATGGAGTGATGGGCCGATTAGATTCACTGTATTTTGGTGATAATCGTAATAATTATACGATAGACGATGATGGCTTGCACACGGCTGATGGCGCGTTCGATGAAATCGTTATTTTCAATCAGGCATTATCAGATACTCAAATTGAAGCAATTTATTATAATCACGAGGCGGGCAAGAACTGGGATGGTACGCCGCGTGACGATTGCGGTAGTGTCGTTGCCCGCTTATCGGTCGTGGTTAGCGAATTCGCCAGTACTTGCAAAGCGCAGAATGTAACAGTATCGGCTTGGGACACTAATAACGCCTTGATTACAGATTACAGCGGTACCATTGAGCTAACAACCTCGAGCAATCATGGTTCGTGGTCAATAGGTTCTAGTGACAACGCACTGGGGACGTTAAGCGATAATACTGCTGATGATGGTGCTGGCATTTATCAATTTGTTGCCAGTGATGGCGGTCAGGTTATTTTGCAACTGTCAAACCAGCATGCTGACAAGCTAAGAGTGTCGGTCGACGATAAAACTGCTCCTGTTGCGAGCAGTGATGATGTTGTCTTTAGTGATAATGCGTTTGTCATTACTGATATCGATAATTTAGCGGGCAGCGATAAGGTTATTGCTGCCCGTGATCATCAGTACCAAGTGGAGTTGTGGACCAAAGGTTCAGGAAGTTGCGCGATAGCGGCTAACTATAATGATACTAATCAACGACTCAAAGCGTGGCTAGTGCGTGATAGCAGCTTTGTTGATGGTCTTGCGCCGAAAATAACCAGAACATTAGGCACTGACCCTCAATCTACCAATGACTCAGTGCCTAATACCCAACCTAGTAGCACTAACGTTACGCTTAAATTTAGTGCGGGTGTCGCCAAGTTTAATCTAGTGACCGGTGATGTCGGAAAATACACACTTAATTTACTTGATGACTCGAGAGTTTTTGCCAACAACGTCGATATTGGCGGTGGTAGTAACAGCCAAGTTATCCGGCCATTTGGTTTGGCCTTTAGCGACATTAACCAATTTAAACAGCCGGAAAAATCAAATAGCGGCGGTAATGAGCTAGCGGGTGACGGTTTTGTTGCTGCTGGAGAGAACTTTTCGTTAACGCTAGGTGCTTATTTGTATGAGTCTAGCGATGATAGCAATGGTGATGGCCTGCCAGACGCCGGAGTCGATATCACTAATAACGGCCCAACTCCTGCTTTTAGTGCAGCCACCACTATAGGTATTGCCAGTTACACGCCAAGTTCTGGTACTAAAGGCACTTTGACTGGAGCGGGTATCACCGCTGGCAATTATGCTGGTGGCAAAGTGACATTAAGTGGGGTTAAATATAGCGAAGTAGGCAGTATTGAACTTAGCGCCTCGGTGAGCAATTATTTAAATGCCAGCATAAACCTGGTAACCAGCAGTAATACCATTGGTAGGTTTTATCCCGATCATTTTATGGTGTCAGCAGTTACTCCTGCGACAGTCTCAGATACTTGTGTCAATGGCAATGATAGCTTTAGCTACATGGGGCAAGACAACCTTGAGATTAATTATACCCTCAAAGCAATGAGTGCGGGTACAGATGGAACAGCGGCGACAGTAACCAAAAATTACGATAACGATACCCTAGTTTATGCTAAAACCGCGGCGATTAATTATCATGCCCACGACAATGGCTCAATTACCGATCTTAATCTTGGTAATCGTCTGGTTGTTGGCACTGCTCCACAATGGTCCGCGGGAATATACAAGGTCGCGGTTAGTAATGCCAATTTTGACAAACTAGCAGCGGTCGACGGACCTTATCAAGTATTACAGTTAAGTATTAGTATTGATAAGGCCGATGAACTTGATGAACGTGATTTTAGCGGTGGCGGCAGTAAAGATATCGGAGAATCGCTCGATATGCGGTTTGGCCGGGCCAAGTTAAAAAATGCTTTTGGCCCCGAAGACGCTAGCTTGGCATTACCGATTGAGCTGCAGTATTACGACGGCGCCAAATTTGTCACCAATACAGAGGATAACTGCTCGTCGATCATAACGGCTACTCTTTCTGAACCATTAGCAGCGGCTAGCTTGGTTGCTAATGTCAGTGCTATCTCTGGCGGCACAGGTTCTGTGTTATTAACGGCGCCGAACTCGGCTGGAGAAATAAAGGTTACGCCTGAGGTTGAGGATTGGCTTAAGTTTGACTGGGATAATGACTTAGCGACGGTAATAGAAAATCCGAGTGCGGTTGCAACGTTTGGTCGTTACCGTGGAAATGATCGAATCATTTTTTGGCAAGAACTTCATTAAGGTCGCGATAAATTTGAATAATTTGGCCCAGTGATATTTACTCAAAACAATTTATTCTGCTAAATATGCAAAACAACGGGTGTTCTGCTTGTTTAAAGCTGGTGGCATTGGTAAAGTTGTCGGGTTTTTCTTCTAATAATTTTTAATAGGCGTGATCGATGTTTAAAAAGCTCCGCGGGTTATTTTCAAATGATCTTTCAATAGATCTGGGCACGGCTAATACTCTTATTTATGTGCGTGGTCAGGGGATAGTGCTCGACGAGCCGTCAGTAGTAGCTATTCAGGAAGATCGCAGCAACGGTACCCGCCGTGTTGCCGCCGTAGGAACCGATGCTAAGCGAATGCTGGGCCGAACTCCGGGTAACATTAAGGCTATTAGACCAATGAAAGACGGCGTTATTGCCGATTTCCATGTGACCGAGAAAATGTTGCAACACTTTATTAAACAAGTGCATAACAATAATTTCTTGCGTCCAAGCCCCCGTGTGCTTGTGTGTATTCCTTGTGGGTCTACTCAGGTTGAACGCCGCGCGATTAAAGAATCGGCCGAAGGCGCTGGTGCCCGTGATGTTTATCTAATTGATGAGCCAATGGCCGCTGCAATTGGTGCCGGATTACCGGTATCTGAAGCGACTGGTTCAATGGTGATCGATATTGGTGGCGGTACCACCGAAGTGGCAATCATTTCGCTTAATGGCATTGTTTATTCAAGCTCAGTACGCATTGGCGGCGACAGATTCGACGAAGCAATTATTAACTATGTGCGTCGTAATTTTGGTAGTTTGATTGGTGATGCAACGGCTGAGCGGATCAAGCATGAAATTGGATCGGCTTATCCTGGCGAAGAGCTGCTTGAAATTGAAGTGCGCGGCAGAAATTTAGCTGAAGGTGTACCAAGAAGCTTTACCTTAAACAGCAATGAGATTCTTGAAGCGTTGCAAGAGCCATTGTCAGGTATTGTTAGCGCCGTGATGACAGCGCTTGAGCAATCGCCACCAGAGCTGGCGGCTGATATCTCAGAACGTGGCATGGTATTGACGGGCGGTGGTGCTTTATTGCGCGACTTTGACCGATTAATTATGGAAGAGACCGGTATTCCCGTCGTTGTGGCTGAAGACCCACTGACTTGTGTTGCTCGTGGCGGCGGCAAGGCACTCGATATGATTGATATGCACGGTGGTGATATTTTTACCTATGAGTAGTTCTTTGTGATGCTGTTGTCTGTGCATTTACTTGATTACTCTGAGGTAGCTTAGCCATGAAAACCATTTTTATCCGTGGTTTGGCAACACGATTTAGGGTGACAATTTTTGTTATTTTGTCGGGTATCTTATTACTAAGTACCGACAAAATGACGCCATATCGTGGTTACTTCGTTACCTTAGTCAGCCCGCTGCAATTTATTGCCAGCGCACCCATGGTGGTGCTTGATGATATTTCCGAATATTTTAAGTCCCGTGCGAGTCTGCTTGAAGATAACGCCTCGTTACGGCGCGAGCAGTTAAACCTGAGCGATCGATTGTTAAAGCAAGAACACTTAGAAAAAGAAAACCAGCGCCTTAATGCATTATTAGGGTCGCAGGTTAAAGCCGGCAACAAAAAATTAATCGCTCGGGTGCAAATGGTCGACAGCGATCCGTTTAAACTGCAAGTTGTGATTAATAAAGGGGCTCAGGATCAGGTCTTTATCGGCCAACCGGTGATCGACGAACATGGCATTGTTGGTCAGGTGATCGATGTTAGTCAGTTTAGTAGTCGAGTATTGCTAATTGCTGACAATAACCATGCGATCCCTTTACGTAACAACCGTAATGATGTGCGGCTGATAGGATTAGGCAAAGGAGATCTTCATCAGTTTGAGTTGCAATTTGTCACTAAAAATACAGATGTTAAACTCGGTGACTTATTAGTAACCTCAGGATTAGGTGGACGTTTTCCTGAAGGTTATCCAGTTGCTCGAGTCGTGAGCATTGAAAACCAAGGTAGTCAGATATATTCAAATATTAGAATAGAGCCTATCGCAAAATTAGACAGATTACGATATCTGCTATTAATTTGGCCTGCTGAAACCGAATCCGAATCCGAGCCTGAACCTGAACAATTAACGCCTAGCGCCGGAACCGATTAATGCCGGTGTTTTCGTTTATTATTATTTGGCTTAGCATTGGTACTGCGCTGGTTTTGCAAATAATGCCAATGCCAGAAATTCTCGACGATTGGCGGCCTAACTGGCTGTTAATGACGACTATATATTGGTGTCTTGCTTTACCCCACCGTTTTAATGTTGGCAGTGCCTGGCTCAGTGGCTTATTTATTGATGCTCTGTGGGGCACCTCTCTGGGTATCAACGCGCTGGCTTTAGCGCTGGTTTGCTCGATTGTGATTAAAAACTTTCAGCGGATTAGAAGTTATTCCGTGTGGCACCAAGCTTTTATAGTTTCCTTTATTTCTATTCTATATCAATTTGTTAGTTACGTAGTTCAGCGCTTTATATCTGACGTCAGCCTGAGCGACAGTTATTATTTACCCGTCCTGAGTTCTTTATTATTTTGGCCTTGGGTTTTCTTTTTATTGCGAAAAACTCGCCGTCACTTCAAGGTTGTATAAGCTAACTATGTCACAGCAATACCGTCACGTTATCCGTTTAGCCTCTAAATCGCCACGTCGACAAGAGCTGTTAACTCAGCTCGAAGTTGAGTTCTCATTGGTCGATGTTGACGTCGATGAAACGCCGTTAATCAATGAGAACCCTGCAGAGTACGTCCAGCGGCTAGCGATTGAAAAAGCTAAGGCTGGCAGTGCTAAAGCGGGACTAGAACTACCAGTATTAGGGGCTGATACTATCGTGGTTATCGATAATCAAATTTTGGGTAAGCCGCGTTCACAACAAGAAGGCATCGCGATGCTGACTCTGTTATCGCAGCGTTGTCATCAAGTAATGACCAGTGTTGCGGTGGTGTCAGCTAAAGGTTTGGTCAGCGATTTAATTATTACCGATGTGACCTTTCGTCATATTTCTGATGCCGAAAAACTACAATATTGGCAGACCGGTGAACCCTGCGATAAAGCTGGGGGTTATGGCATTCAAGGCTTGGGCGGCAAGTTTGTCGAACGGATCAATGGCAGCTATTATGCCGTGGTTGGATTGCCATTGATGGAAACAGAACGTTTATTGGCCCAGGCCTGATCGAAACATCGACAACCCGCACACCCCTGGTAGCTTTAGCCTAATTAATATTGATTAATAGCTGCCTGCGCGCCTGTAATACCGCTATACTGACTCTCTACCACCATACCTATAAAGTAATGTGACTTGGTCATTTTATTTAAAGGTCTATCGATACTATTTTATGAGATCAAAGCGAGGATTCATGTCTACCGAGTTAAATGGCGCAGCTGCCGAACTGCTGATTAACGTTACCCCCAGTGAAACTCGTGTCGCTTTGATTGAAAATGGCGTATTGCAAGAAGTCCACATCGAACGGCTGGATAAAAAAGGCATTGTCGGTAATTTATACAAGGGAAAAGTCAGCCGGGTGTTACCTGGCATGCAAGCCGCTTTTATCGATATTGGGCTGGACAAAGCTGCTTTTTTACATGCATCTGACATTGTTGTACGAGATAACGATGACGAAGGTAAACCATCAAAAGTTCCAGATATCACAGAGTTAGCACGTCAAGGCCAGTTTCTTACGGTTCAGGTGATCAAAGATCCACTGGGCACTAAAGGTGCGCGCTTAACCACAGATATTACCTTACCTTCGCGTTATCTGGTCTTTATGCCGGGCTCTAAGCATGTTGGTGTTTCTCAGCGAATTGAAGATCCCAAAGACCGTAACCGGCTTAAAAGTCTGGTTGGTAAACATACAGATAAAGACGGTAGTTATATTATCCGCACTGCTGCTGAAGGTGTCGGTGAAGCCGAGCTTTCGCAAGATGCCGCGTTTTTAAAACGCTTGTGGCTTAAAATAGTGCAACGGCGCCAGCAAAGCAAAAGCAGTGCATTGTTGTATGAAGACTTAAGTTTGTCATTGCGTTTATTACGTGATTTTGTCGGGATTAGCATTGCTAAAATTAGGGTCGACTCTAAACTTACCTACCAAATGCTGGATAAGTTCACTAAAGAGTTTGTGCCTGAGTTAAATGAGCTGATCGAATATTACCCCGGTGAGCGACCAATTTTTGATTTACACGATACCGAAAATGAGATCAAACGGGCGCTTGAGCGTAAGGTTGAATTAAAGTCGGGCGGTTATTTGATTATTGATCAAACCGAAGCAATGACCACTATCGATATCAATACTGGTGCATTTGTCGGTCATAGTAATCTTGAAGACACTATTTTTAGTACCAATTTAGAAGCGACTAAAGCGATAGCGCGTCAGGTGCGATTAAGAAACCTTGGCGGTATCATTATTATCGACTTTATTGATATGGCTCAAGATGAGCACCGACGTCGGGTGCTTAGTGCCTTAGAGAGTGCTTTTGCTCATGATCGGGTTCGTACCAATCTCAGTAAATTTTCGCAATTGGGTTTAGTGGAAATGACCCGCAAACGAACCCGCGAAAGTCTCGAGCATGTATTATGTCGAGAATGTTCAAGTTGCAAAGGCCGGGGAACTTTAAAGACAACTGAAAGTCTGTGTTATGAGATTTTTAGAGAGGTGATTAGGGTCGATCGTGCTTTTTCTGCTGATCGCTTTGTTGTTTACGCCTCGGTTGATGTTTGTGATGCACTGCTCAATAAAGAAACTCACTATTTGGCCGATTTGGAGTTATTTATTAATAAAGAAGTAAAAATACAAGCTGAACCACAATATGGTCATGAGAAGTACGCAGTGGTAATGATGTAGTGCATCGATTGTTTAAATTTTTCGGTTATTGTTGGACAAAGCTCTGGCTGCTTGGGGTGATTATGTTAATCACCGTAGCTTTAGGCGTTAGTGCGCTTCGCGCTAGCTTGCCTTATATCACCCAATACAACCAAGAATTTAGTCAGTATTTATCGGACAATTACCAAGTTGAGCTAACACTAAGCAGCATGACGGGACAGTGGCTCAATGGTGGTCCTGAAATCATTGTTAGTGATCTCAAATTCAATAATATGGCCAAGTTTGGCGTTGATTTTACGGCTGACAAACTCAAATTTAACCTCGATTTTCGCGCAACGCTTATTGCGTTGGCGCCACGTTTTAGCTTGGTCGAGGTGATAAACCCTAAAGTGACCATTGGTCAACTACCACAAAAAAAATCGACCGCTACAGATCCTGTGCCTGACTTATTCAATGCTATCACTAAATTGGTTGTTGAAGATGCCAGGGTTGAGTTTGAACCTGCCACTTACGGTGATGTGCCGTCAATTGGGCTTAAGCGATTGCAGTGGCTAAATAACTTAAATCGGCATCAGTTAACGTTAAGCTTAGCGCCACTACCTGGTGGTGAGCCCGAGCCTTTGTCTTTAGTGGCAAACTTCGATGGTGAAAACCGTAGCAATATTCATGGCCAGTTTTATCTTAAAGCTGCCAAGTGGCAATGGTTAGACAGCCTAAGGCCGCTACTGGGTGTGCTTAATCCGACAGCATCAGCGCAGGCGAGCTTCGAACTGTGGGGCGATTTCTCTGATCAAGGGCTAACATCGGCACTTTTGACCATGGCTGATAATCATATTCGTTGGGATCAGGATGGGCGCCAGCAGCAATTATCACTTAAACCAGGGGACTTGCAATGGCAGAAACAATTACAGGGTTGGCAGTTAACAGGCAAGCAGCTGCAAATAACGACTAATTTGATCGAATGGCCAAGCATTAATTTATTGCTAAGCCAGCAGCAAGGTCAGTTAAGCCTTTCACTCGATAAGTTAACGCTGGCTAACCTGCTTGCATTGCGAGGGTTAGCTTCAGCCTTAACCCCGGCGACAGATCAATTGTTAACTCAATTACAACCCGACGCTAAATTAACTGAGTTAAGTTGGTGGCAGCAAGATAATTTGTGGCACTACCAGGGCCTAGTCAAAGATTACAACCAGCAACGAAGTGGTTCATTGCCACAAATTAACCAGCTGGATGCCTTTATTACTGGCAATGAGTTTGGTGGGCAAGCTGAAATTGCGATGGCACAGCAAGCGCTAGACTTTGGTGACACTTTTGCTGAGCCGTTGCCGCTGACACAATTAAACTCGACCTTGCAATGGGCTGTCGACGGTGAGCGTTGGTGGTTATTTGATAAAAATTTGTTACTTGAAACAGCAGATATAAAAAGTCGCTTAAGTTGGCAATTAGCCTTTGAGAAAAACGAATCGCCAATCCTATCATTGTCGGGTAATGCTCAGCTATTAGCCGCTGAAAAGACTTGGCGTTACTTACCACGTGGTGCGCTAAGTAAAGGTTTAATCGACTATCTCAATGTTGGTATTAAAGGTGGCAGCAGTAACGAAGTTACCATTTTATGGCAAGGGGCATTGAATAATTACCCTTACCGGGATCACAGTGGTGTTTTTGCGGTTGATACAACGCTGACTGATGCCGAATTTGTTTACGATCCTAAATGGCCGCGTTTATCTGATGCAACCTTAAGGTTGCAGTTTAAAAATGAAGGGTTATTAATAACGGGGCTTGCTGGTCGCGTAGGGCAACTAAAGTTTTCACACCTTAGCGCACAAATCCCCGATTTAACTCAAAAGCCAACCTTAGCCGTCAATTTTAGCTTAACCGATAAGATCGGCCCAATTGCAGATGTTATCAAACTGTCACCGCTTAAATTAACGGTAGGCGCGGCGCTTAAGCAGTTAGGCGTTGGCGGCAAGGTCAAGGCAAATATTGAAATCGTTATTCCATTTGATGGTTCAGAGCCTATGACTAAAGGTCAGTTGTTGCTTGGTGGTAATCAAATCATACTAAAAGCTATTGATTTACCTTTACAAAATGTTAGTGGTACATTGAATTTTGTCAACGGTAATATCACCGGACAAAATCTTAGTGCAGTGATGTACCAGCAACCTTTTCAGTTCGATATTTTAACGAAAGCCAATGACGGTAACTATCAGCTGGATCTTGATTTGGCGGCGAATTGGGATACCGCTAAAATACCAGAGCAATGGCATGGCTATCTCGACGAGTACCTTGTTGGCACATTAGATTGGCAGGCCAAAGTTAATCTCAATATAACGCCTGACAATGTGTTGTATCAGGCAACAATTAACTCGCCACTGACCGGGATGGAAATTAAATTACCACAGCCGCTAAGCAAGTCGATCAAGCCACCACAAGCATTAGCCGTCAATGTCGCCGGTGACAACGCGGGTGGTGAATTTAAGCTGGCTTTGGGGACGCAGGCAGATGTCTTGGCCCAGTATCAATTATCGCCTCAAGGTCTGAAAGTTAACAGCATGGCCTTGCATGTCGGGCGTAGAGACTCGCATAACAATAATAGCTTGGTAACTGATGAGCTTGGCTTGCAAGTTAATGTAGCTTATTTAGATATTGATAAATGGCATCGTTTTATCACTAACCTCAAATCAGGTCGTACAAGCAGTAATTTATTACCGCCGCTAAGTCACCTCAATATTAAGGTTAAAGAACTCGCGTGGTTAGGTCAAAACCTCAGCGACGTATCTTTGCAAGGCATTAAACGACAAGATTTTTGGCAAATTTCACTTAACTCTAAGCAGGCGAAGGCCCAAATCAAGTTATATGATGACCAACTTGCTGATGGCGTGGTGGCAAATTTTGAATACTTAAGACTTAATATCAATAACGACAACAATAGTGAGGTTTCGTCAGCGCAAGCATCAACGAAGCAGACAACTAGAGCCGAGTTATTGGCGCTACCGCTGCTTACTTTTACTTGTCAAAGCTGCCAAATTGGCGAATTTGACTTGGGTAAGGTGAGTTTTAATACCGGCCGCAATGAACAAGGCATTACGATTGAGAACTTACTGCTGGAAGCGCCAAGTACTCGCTTGAGTCTAGCTGGCGCTTGGGGAGTCGATGAGCACGGTGAATTTTCGACCTTAAGCGGTAACCTGTCTAGCAACAATGTGGTCGAGAGTTTAAAGCTGGTTAATTTTAGTTCGAGCATTAAAGACAGCGATGCGAAAGTAGACTTTAAGCTCAATTGGCGTGGCAATATTTACAGCCCAGCATTAGAAAGCATGGGCGGCAACGTCAAATGGCACCTTGGTGAGGGGCATATTAGCGAAGTCAGTGATCAGGGCGCACGAATCTTTACGCTCTTTAGTCTAGATTCATTGCGGCGCAAGTTGGTGTTAGACTTTAGAGATGTATTTGTTAAAGGGCTGTTTTTTAATAATTTTGATGGCAGCTTTAAGATTAACGATGGCATAGCTGTGACGCATGATACTTATATGGATGGCCTGGCTGGTGATCTTGACGTGTTGGGCTCTATTAATTTGGCCACTAACGACTTAGATTATTATTTAACCTTTACTCCGCGATTGTTTTCTAACTTGCCAGTGGTCGCAGGGGTGGTAACAAGTGCACCGCAGGTCTTTGTGGTGGCGTTTGCGCTAACCAAGGTACTTGGACCGATTGTCGATGTGGTGTCTCAGGTCAACTTTAAGCTAACCGGAACCGTTGACCAGCCAAAATTTGTTGAAGTAAATCGTAAAAAGAAAAAATATAAGGTGCCTAGTCATATGATAGTAAAATCCAAGGCGGCACCATTAATAGGCCCTGGAGGCAGCGAGTGAACCTAGCCGTAATTCAATTAATATCAACACCTGATATCGATCAAAACATCACACAAATTAGCCAACAGCTACAGACACTGCGCAGTGACTGCCCCAGCGGCGAACTGTTGGTGGTATTGCCTGAGTGCTGCTTAATGTTTGGTCGCAGCGAAGCACAAATAAAAACATTTGCTGAGCCAGCGGGTGAAGGCAAGATGCAAGCAGCCTTAGTCGCATTGGCTCGCCAATTTAATGTTTACCTCGTGGCAGGCACCATTCCACTGCAAGCGGATGATGGCCGAAGTCTCGCCGCCAGTTTGTTGATTGATCCGCAAGGTAAAGTGATCGCACAATATAATAAAATTCATTTATTTGATGTCGATGTTGCCGACGGTATTGGCAGTTATCGTGAATCTGACAATACCCAGCCAGGACAGCACATTAGCGTGATCGATACGCCATTTGGCCGCATTGGCATGGCGGTGTGTTATGATTTACGCTTTAGCAGCTTGTTTAGAGCTATGCGCCATGCTGGTGCGGATATTTTTGTGCTGCCAAGTGCATTCACTAAGATAACTGGGCAAGCACACTGGGAGTTGTTATTGCGCGCCAGAGCGATTGAAAATCAGTGTTATATGGTGGCGTCAAACCAGGGCGGAACCCATGCTAATGGCCGAGAAACTTGGGGACATTCGATGATTGTTAACCCATGGGGTGAGATTACTGCTCAGCTGGCCGCTGGCATAGGTGCTGTCGCTTGCCCGTTAAATCGTGATATGCAACATGCTATCCAACAAAAAATGCCAATGATTGAGCAAGAACGTTTTACCTTGGCTCAATTAACATAATGAGAACTCTATGACATTTAATAGCAATACCTTTGAGCAAGTTCAGTCATCTTTACTGAAGCCGGCTGGCTTAACCGTTGATCAATTGCAAGACCATCTCAATAAGATGTATCAGCACAAAATTGACTTTGGTGATTTATATTTTCAAGCATCGCGCCATGAATCTTGGTTGCTCGAAGACGGCATTATTAAAGATGGTAGTTTTAATATCGAGCGTGGGGTCGGTGTTCGAGCAATTGTCGATGATAAAACCGGTTTTGCTTATGCCGACGAAATCAATAACCGTTCGATTGACCTTAGTGTTACTTCTGCGCGCGGCATTGCCAGCGCGGGCTGTAATGGCACGGTTAAGGCTTGGCAAAAAAGTTCGAACGATCATGCGTATCAGTATATTGATCCTTTAGCATTAATGAGCGAAGTTGAAAAACTCGATATGCTAAGACGATTAGATCAGCATGCTCGAGCGCAAGATCCACGGGTAACTCAAGTGGTTGCGAGTATTTCTGGGGTTTATGAAGAAATATTAGTGGCGGCGACAGATGGCACTTTAGCCGCGGATATTCGGCCATTAGTTCGCTTAAATTGTAGTGTTATTGTCGACGATAACGGCAAGCGTGAACGCGGTAGTGCCGGTGGTGGCGCTCGTACCGATTATCGGTTCTTCCTCGAAGTTGTTAACGGTAAGGTCCGACTTGAAACTTATGCCGAAGAAGCGGTCCGTCAAGCGTTAGTCAATTTAACGGCTATCGATGCGCCTGCCGGTAGCATGCCGGTAGTACTTGGGCCTGGTTGGCCGGCGGTATTATTACATGAGGCAGTAGGTCATGGCCTTGAAGGTGATTTTAACCGCAAGGGATCATCAGCGTTTAGTGGTAAAATTGGTCAGCAGGTGACATCACCACTGTGTACTATTATTGACGATGGCAGTTTAAGTGGCCGTCGTGGTTCGATCAATATTGACGATGAAGGTGTGGCTGGTCAGCGTAATGTGTTGATCGAGGAAGGTATCCTAAAAGGATATATGATGGACAAACACAACGCGCGTTTAATGGACACGGTAAGCACTGGTAACGGTCGACGCGAGTCTTATGCTTCTTTACCAATTCCTCGCATGACCAATACTTTTATGCTGGGTGGTCAGTCTGATCCCAAGGACATTATTGCGAGTATTGAAAATGGTTTATATGCGCCTAATTTCGGCGGCGGTCAAGTCGATATTACCTCGGGTAAGTTTGTTTTCTCGGCTTCTGAAGCTTACTTAATTAAAAATGGTGAGATCACCGATGCTGTTAAAGGGGCAACCTTGATTGGCAGTGGTATTGAAGCGATGCAGCAGATATCAATGTTGGGCAATGATATGCAGCTCGACCCCGGTGTTGGCGTTTGTGGTAAAGACGGTCAAAGCGTACCAGTAGGCGTTGGTCAGCCAACGGTAAAAATTGATAAAATCACCGTCGGCGGTACCGAGTAATCAATAAAAAAGCCGCTCATATGAGCGGCTTTTTTGTAAATGTAACACGATAGAAATGGCCGAGTTAGCTCTGCGCTGACTCTGTAGTGATTTGTCTAAGGTATTGAAACAACTCTTTAGCAGCCTTCGCTGGTTTCTCCGCTGCCGCTTCTTTATTGGCTTGGCGGATTAGCTGGCGCAATTTTTGGCGATCAGCACTCGGATGGTTACTAATAAAATCGTTAACAGCGTCATCACCTTTTTTCAGCATGGCGTCACGCACTAGCTCTACTTTCATTGCTGCAACGTCAGAGCGCTTATGGCGTAAATCAAATTCACCAATTGCTTTTTTGATTGCGTCAACTTCGTTATTACGTAATATTTTTGCCACGAGCTGCATTTGGCGACGGAAACCTTCTTTCGTGTTTTTTATCTTGATAGCTAGGATAATCGCCGCTTGCAAATCATCACTCATCGGAATTTTTTTACGCTGATTGTCCGACAATTTCATTAGTGCACGAGCTGTGACCTGCATATCCTCAGCTTGGCGTTTCTTTTCGCTTTTGCTGACCCAGTCGTCGTCCTCTAACTCTGTGGTACTGTGTGATTTTGTGCTCATGGTTGCTCGTTAACTATTAGGTAAAAATATATTATATCACTATTAAGCGTCACAGCCATGTTAAGATAACGATAACTCAATCGATAGGAATGCCTTGTGGATCAAAATAACGACATGAACAACGAACTCACCCGTTTAAAGGCTTCGGTAGCCAAAGCATTAGAGCTCGCTAAGGCCAAAGGGGCAACTACCGCCGAAGTCTCTATGAGCAAGCAAACAGGCATTAGTGTTTCTACGCGATTACGAGAAGTTGAAACGGTCGAGTTTAACCATGATGGCGCGTTAGGCATCAGTGTTTATTGTGGTAACCGTAAGGGAAGTAGTTCAACGTCTGATTTAAGCGAGCAAGCAATTGAGAGCGCGGTTGCTGCTGCTATTAGCATTGCTAAGCATACCGAAGAAGACATGTTTAACGGCTTAGCCGATCCACAATTTATGGTAAAAACCCCACCAGACCTTGAATTATTCCACCCTGGGTCGCTTGAGCCTCAGTATGGTATTGATCTGGCATTGGCCGCGGAAGACGCAGCATTGTCACTTGATTCACGGATCACTAATTCAGATGGCGCGTCTTATAGTTCACACCAAGGCGTCAGAGTTTATGGCAATAGTCATGGCTTACTTGAGGGTTACCTTAGTTCTCGTCATAGTTTGTCTTGCGTCAGTATCGGCGAGCAAAATGGCGAGATGGAACGCGATTATCAATACACGGTATCACGTTACCCTGATCGCTTAGCGACGGCCGAATCTGTTGGCCGCGAGGCTAGTGAAAGAACCTTAGCGCGACTCGGGGCGAAAAAGCTTAATACCATGTCAGTGCCGGTGATTATTTGTGGTGAATTAGCTTCAGGATTTTTCGGTCATTTAGTCAGTGCAATTAGTGGCGGCAGCTTATACCGCAAAGCGACTTGGTTGTTAGACGGCCTCGACACCCAAATTTTCCCGTCATGGTTAAATATAGCTGAGCGTCCGCATTTATTGGGCCACTTGGCCTCTACCCCCTTCGATCATGAAGGGGTTAGTACTAAAGATCTCGATATTATCGAGGCGGGCATCCTTAAAAGCTTCTTGATCACCAGTTACGCCGGCCGAAAATTAGACTTGGTACCAACCGGTCACGCTGGCGGCACGCATACTTGGTTAATCGATCATACGGTGCCAGACCAAGCAGCACTATTAAAGCAAATGGGCACGGGTTTATTAGTGACCGACTTAATGGGCTCTTCGGTTAATATCATCACGGGTGATTACTCGCGTGGCGCCGCTGGCTTCTGGGTTGAAAATGGCGTTATTCAATACCCAGTGCATGAAATTACTATCGCTGGTAACCTCAAAGATATGTATCGTAATATTGTCGCGATTGCTGGTGACGTTGATTTGCGCAAGAGTACTTTGTGTGGCTCAATTTTACTTGAGAATATGAAAATTGCAGGCAGCTAACAACAATTGATTTGTTAAGGCCACTTTAGTAATAAAGTGGCTTTTTTTATGTCCAAAATAGACAGATAGATCTTAAGGGGTATCTTAATTCTAGGTCGAGAATTTTTCCGCTGAAGACTGAAGCTCTTCTGCGAGTAAGATTAACTGACGATTAGAATCAGACGTTTGTTGAGCGCCCAGTGAAGTCGTTTTGGCGATTTGAACAATCTGATCTAACCGCTGTGATATTTGCTTGGAAACGATATTTTGTTGTTCAGTCGCTAGGGTAATCTTTAAGCTCATCTCATCTGCTTGTTGCAACGAAATGCTCATTAGCTCTAAATCTCTAGTTGTGTTTTGTGTTTCGGTCACGCAAAGTTTAGTACGTTGTTGACTGGCCTCCATCACGGCAACAGCTTGCTGGGCCCCTGATTGGATCAGTTCAATCATTGACTGGATTTCATTAGTTGAACGTTGAGTTCGATTGGCTAAACTTCTGACCTCGTCAGCGACAACGGCAAAACCACGCCCTTGTTCGCCAGCTCGAGCTGCCTCAATTGCTGCATTTAGCGCCAGCAAATTTGTTTGTTCGGCGATCCCGCGAATGACCCCAACAATCGACCCAATGTTAGTACTGTCGTCATGTAGTTTATGGATTACGGTTGATGCCGAACTTATGTCGCTGTCCAACGAGCTAATGGTGTGGCGGCTCTGCTCTAAGACACTGGCCAAACTAACCGCTTGTTCGCTCGCATGTTTTATTTCAATTAAGGTGTTGTTGGCGTGACTAGATACTTGATTCGCGCTGGAGGTTAATTGATTGGTTGCCGCTGCGACCTTATCGACTTCAGTTTGTTGCAGTACCATGGCGATTGCCGTTTGATCGGTGGTGTGAGACGTTTGCTCGGCTTCAGCGGTTAATAGGCTAGCTCGATGAGTGATCCCATTAATGAGGGATCTAAGCTTACTACTGAGCTGATTGATATTGTCAGCCAGTTGCATAAATTCGTCGTTAGAGTCGACCTTGACTTGCCGAGACAAATCACCATTAGCTAACGTTTTAAGAACGCCATTAATCTGATTTAGTGGCGTTAAAATTCGTCGGATAGTGGCCCAAGCAATGGCGATTGCAAATAAAATAGCGATGATCACTATTGCAATTGCCTGCTGGGTGCTGCGATCAACATTATTTATGACTTGTTGCTGTGCTTGCATTGCCGTACTGCTTGCAAGGGTTAGTAACTGCGTTAGATGCTGCTTCGTTTGGGCTACGTGGATATCTACTGCGTGGTAGCGTTTTTTAGCTTGGGCGATGTTCTGTGATAATTGTTGTTTATCAATACTAATCGTCGTTGTCGGAGCGATAAATATTGCGCTGTGCTCAAATGCTGCCTGCAAGTTGTTAATTAATTCTTGCTCAAGTACTCCGCCAATCCTGTCGGCCATAAAATCATATTTTAATCTTAAGTCGCTATAGCTGCCGGCCAATTGTTGAGTGAGTAGCTCAATGCTGTCGGCATTGTTAGCCAAATGAAGATCTTTAGCGATTTGCAACGTTGTTGCTAACATCACGTCTAAATTATTGGCCATGCCGATAACAAATTCAAGAGGCTGATTCTCTTCACTCTCTATATCTATAATATCGAGCAAGTAACCACTGGTCTCATAAAAGCTATCGTTTAATTCGGCCATTCGTTCGGACAGGTTAGTTGTTAGCTTAAGCTTGGTGCTCATCACTTGATGGAGCAGCTGAGTACTTTTTACTACCGAGTCGATAGCTTTATTTAGTGGCTCAATATAGCTTGGCAACTGATTGTCTCTCAAGTGCAGTTGCTTGAGCTCAAGCAGCAGCGCTGAAAACTGAGTTTGTGCTGTTGTCTGCTGCGCTCTTTCAGCTTGCAGTTGTGGCGGGGTAAAGCTGTAATATGATAGTACTGAAAATCGTTCAATTTCGATTAACTGTGTTTGCAGCTTATTGCTCAGTTGCAACATCGGTAATGCAACATCTCTGGCTTTAACCGTGTCTTGTTTTATATACCAAAGGTTTAGGATGGCACCTAAGGTTGTTGTGATAATCAGTAGCGAGATAATTCCAAACCCACCAATAATTCGACTAGCGACAGTTAGCTTCATTGGACTTTACCCTTGATATTTCGTAAAAACCAATGATTGAAATGTTCTTGGTTTATGTTGTTCAGCATAGATAGGCCTAGCTTGTGGTAAATTATTTTTATTATTATCACACAATGCTCTCAAACGTTGATGCAATTGGCTAGGTTAGCAAAAAAATGAAACTAACGTTTGATTATGTTGCATCTTTGTTAAAATAAAATACTGTGAGCTTATAGCCAAATGGAATAATAGGCACTGATGTTGGGCATTTAAATTGAATCTTGGCGGCAACAGCGATGAGATAACATAGCTGTTGCCGTTAGCTACTTGGGGTTAAATCAGGTAAGTAACGGTAGATCTAGTTGGCGTAGGCGAGGGTTGCTGTACCTAAAAAAGCAAAAATCCCCACTACATCAGTGATGGTAGTCAGTACTACGCCGCCAGCAAGCGCAGGGTCGATATTTATTTTTTTCATGGTAAGTGGGATTAAGGCACCAGCTAATCCTGCCGCGGTCATGTTGGCAACCATAGCAAACGCTATAACCATGCCTAGCTTAAGATCTTGCTGCCACCAAGCAACGACAACCGAAAGAATAAGTGCCCAAATTAAACCATTCAACACCCCGATCGCTAGTTCTTTTCCGATCAGCCAGCGCTTGTTGCGGTCACCAATATGGCCAAGTGCCATGCCACGGATAATCAAGGTAAGGGTCTGATTGCCAGCAATACCACCCATGCTGGGCACAATTGAATTTAAAATAGCGAGAATGGCCATTTGGGCCAGAATGGGCTCAAATAATGCGCTGACCGAGACGGCGGCCAGTGCGGTCAGTAAGTTAATACCGAGCCACAATGAACGTTTGTAGGTACTTTTTATCACCGGAGCAAAGGTATCTTCTTCATCGTCTAAACCGGCGAGGCTCATCATTGAGTGCTCTGCATCTTCACGAATAATATCAACGACATCATCAATGGTGATTCGACCAAGCAGCTTACCAGCATGATCAACAACAGGAGCCGATAGCCAGTTGTGTCGTTCGAACTGTTTGGCCACTTCAGTATCTTCTAATTCGGCTGGTATCGCTTCAATAGTCCGATCCATCACTTGTGATACGGTCATACTTGGATTGGTGGTGATTAGTGTGGCTAATGGTACCCCGCCGAGTAATTTATCATCCTTATTGACCACGTATAACATATCTGTTGCTTCGGGTAATTCACCCTTCAAACGTAAATAGCGCAAAACTACATCAAGATTAACATCAGGACGTAAGGTCACGGTATCCGTATTCATGATACTGCCGGCGGTATCTTCGTCGTAAGCCATGGCCGCTTCAACTCGATGGCGGTCTTGCTCATCCATAGCGTTGAGCACTTTTTGGTAAACGCTATCAGGCAAGCTTCTTAGGACATCGGTGATATCATCGGTGTCCATGCCTTCGGCTGCAGCGGCTAACTCGTGCGCCGGCATCTGTTTTAAAATACTTTTTTGAACGTCATCCGAGAGTTCTTCAAGGATGTCGCCTTGGTCGTCAGGATCGACTAATTGCCAGATGATTTGACGATTTTTGGGTGGGGTTGACTCAAGTAATAAAGCGGCATCACAGGCAGGCATGTCCATTAACATTTGGCGAACATGGACGAACATTCCACTATTGAGTGCGTTCTGCACTTGATCAAAGCGTTGGTTGGAAAGTTCTTGTTCGACAACTGTTTCTGGCATAGATTTTTCACTTATGGTTAGGTTCAGCAGACTAGCCTACTGAGGTTTATTATCTGGCCGATTTAACGATTATCAGGGCTATTAGCACTGAGGTTTGTGCCTGAATTATTCAATGGTCCCGGTTTTATTTAATTCCTTGTGGTGGATCTGGACGCTATGGCTGCCGGATGAAAAATGTTTAGCCAGTTGCTGTGCAATGTAAACAGAACGATGCTGACCGCCAGTGCAACCGATAGCTATGGTTAAATAACTGCGATTATTTCGTTCAATATCGGGTAACCAAGTCGTGATGAAGTATTCAATATGTTGTTGAAATTTGGCAACAACGGCTTGTTGTTCGAAGTATTCAATCACCGGTCGATCTAGTCCAGTGTAAGGCTTTAGTTCGGGGATCCAATGTGGGTTTGGCAAAAAGCGTACATCAAATACAAAATCGACATCACGTGGTAAGCCATATTTAAAACCAAATGATTCAAACACGATCACTAATTCATTCGATTTTTTACCAAGCACTCGCTGCTTAATTAAATCGCTCAATTGATAAATGGTCAGTTTACTGGTATCAATTTTCAAGTCGGCAATTTCAGCTAATTCGCGCAGCTGTATTTTTTCCGCTGCGACAGCTTCTGATAAGCTTAAGCACTCCTGAGTTAAAGGGTGTAACCGACGGGTTTCACTGTAGCGTTTAATTAAGGTAGTGCTTGATGCGTCTAGATAAAAAATTTCAATCTGTGCTTCTGCAGCCAGTTGAGTCAATAATTTATTGAATTCATCTTTATCTTTTGGAATATTTCTCACGTCTAAACTTACCGCAATCGACTGCTTCATATCAGTCATACTTTGCACAAAAGCGAGTAATAAACTCATTGGCAGGTTATCGACACAGTAGTATCCGAGATCTTCAAATACGCGCAGTGCAACGCTTTTTCCTGAGCCTGAGCTACCGCTGACGATGGTGAGTTTCACTGTTAATTCCCTATAAATGAATTTTTCTATCGAGTTTTATTGCTCAAAGTAAGAGATTAGCGAATCGTAGATCCGTAAGCAGCTATTGGTCTTACTCGAATGCGTAATAAATTGTTTGCAATAGATTATATAGTAAAGAGGACAAACATAAAGCGGATTGATGGTTACTTAACCTGAGTTCTGGATAAAGGCGAGCTGCTAGGGTATTGAACTAACAGCTCGGATAATAATTAACGTCTGGTCATTTTCTCTTTGTGTTTAATGATTTGACGATCTAGTTTATGGATTAACGCATCGATGGCTGCGTACATATCTTCGTGCGTTGAATTGGCAAAGACTTCGCCACCATTGATGTGTAATGTCGCCTCGGCAATTTGCTCGAGCTTTTCGACATTAAGTACCACATGCACATTGTTGATATGTTCAAAATGGCGTTCTAATTTCCCAAATTTACTGTGTACATATTCGTGAAGAGAATCGGTTATTTCTACGTGATGACCAGTTAGATTAATTTGCATATAATACATTCTCCGTTTGGTAAAAACTTAAATTAAACTCTTTCTTTGATTAGACGCAGGGATCGATAAAGCATCTCGATATTTTGCGATGGTACGTCGCGCTACTTTTATCCCTTGATCCGCTAATAAATCGACAATTTTACTATCACTTAATGGCTTTTTAGTATTCTCTGCGGCAATCAGCTTCTTAATAATAGCTCGAATTGCGGTCGACGAACACTCTCCACCATTTTCTGTGCTGACATGACTTGAAAAAAAGTACTTAAGCTCGAAGATCCCACGCGGGGTATGCATGTATTTTTGAGTCGTGACCCGAGAAATTGTCGACTCATGCATTTCAACGGCTTCAGCCACATCATTTAATACTAAAGGTTTCATCGCTTCATCGCCATACTCAAAAAAGCCACGTTGCTGTACCACAATGCAATTAGCTACTTTTAATAAGGTTTCATTACGGCTGTCGATGCTTTTGATAAACCACTTTGCTTCTTGCAAATGGTTGCGAATAAACTGAGTATCACTCGTGCTTTTACTGGTTTTACTCAAGGCTGCATATTGTTGATTAACCCTAATTTTAGGTAAACTATCAGGATTAAGCTCAACTACCCAGCGGCCTTTAATTTTTTTAACAGAGACATCAGGAATAACATATTCATCTTTTTTCTTGATGATAGCACTGCCAGGGTGCGGATTCAGGGTTTGAATTAACAAAATCGCGGCGGCTAATTGATGTTCTTTAAGTTTTGTTTTACGGGTTAACGTTCGATAATCACGCTGTGCTAATAATTGCATATAATCAGTTACTAACAGCAAGGCTTCGGCACGCCATGGCGTACTTTCTGGTAAACGCTTTAGTTGAATTGCTAGGCATTCACTCGGGTCTTGCGCCGCGACACCGACCGGGTCAAAATGCTGGATCCGTTTCAATACGGCCATCACTTCGTCCAGTTCAACTTCTGAATTAGCCATTGCAGTTAAAATATCATCAGGAGTCTGGGTCAGATAACCCGTTTCTTCAATCGCATCAATTATTGCGGTGGCAATTGCGAAATCGGTTTCGCTAAAGGGGGTTAAATTCATTTGCCATAATAAATGGTCTTGTAAATTTTCAGTGGTTTCCCCCTGAAATTGAAAATCTTCATCGATCGGGCCACTTGAGGCCGCGGGTGCTGCTGAGGTGTAATCATCCCAAGTGCTATCGATTGGCAGCTCGTCACTAATGTTGGGTTGTTCGAGCGCTTCTGTGGTGTCTAGCGTGCTGTTATCCTGAGCTTCGGTGGCTTCGGTGGGTTCGTTGTCTGCCTGTGGGCTGTCAGAAATTGTATTTGAGTCGTTGCTCTCGCCTTTGGCTGGTTCGTTATCCGAGCCTTCTTCAACTTCTAATAATGGGTTAGCGTCAAGCGCCTCTTGAATCTCTGCTTGCAGGTCAAGAGTTGATAATTGAAGTAATCTAATTGCCTGCTGAAGCTGAGGCGTCATGGTCAATGATTGACCAAGTTTTAACTGCAAAGAAGCTTTCATTTAATTCCATTATTTTGTTGAGATAACTTCACACCCGGGAACTAATACCTGAACTAATCGCTCTTTAACTTGGGTACTGGGCACCTATAACTTACTATAATTTGAATTGTTCACCTAAATAAACATCACGTACGGTCTGATTTGACAGAATATCATCTGGCTTGCCTTGTGCAATCATTTTTCCATGACTCATGATATAGGCAAATTCACAAACATCGAGAGTTTCCCGAACGTTATGGTCGGTAATTAATACGCCTAAACCACGATCTTTCAACTGTTTAATTATATTTTTTATATCAATCACCGAGATAGGATCTACCCCAGCGAATGGCTCGTCAAGTAAAATAAATTCAGGGTCAGCTGCCAAAGCTCGGGCTATCTCAACGCGGCGGCGTTCACCACCCGATAACGACATCCCGAGATTGTCTCTGATATGTTCAATGCGAAACTCTTGCAGCAAGCTTTCTAATTTGTCCAATCGTTGTTGTTTTGATAGCGATTTTCTAGTTTGTAAGATCGCCATAATATTATCTACCACCGACAATTTTCGAAATATTGACGATTCTTGTGGTAAATAACCAATGCCCTGACGTGCGCGAAGATGCATTGGCATCATCGTTATATCTTGCTGATCAATGGTTATTTTTCCATTGTCGGTGGGGACTAAACCAACAACCATATAAAATGTGGTCGTTTTACCAGCGCCATTAGGGCCGAGTAAGCCGACAATTTGACCTTGCGCCACTTCAAGAGATACATCGGTAACGACTTGGCGACTGCCATAGCGTTTGGCTAAGTTCTGGGCGGTTAATTTCGACATGACTTATTTTTTATCACTTGATGTTGGTTGCAAAATAGTAACAACGCGCTTTGATGGCGTTGTTTTATCTTGGTTGTTGGCTAACAATACTTTCTTGGCCATGTCATAGCTAATGAATTGACTTTTTACTAAGCTATCTTGTTGTTTTAACTGAGCATCAGTAGTTAGGCTGACAATGTTTTTAGCCCGTTCAAAGCGAATAGTTTTAGCCTGAGCTGTTAACTGGCCTCCTTGCTCAAGTTGCTGGCTAAACTTGGCTGGGTTACCCGTTAATACCATAATTTCTTTACCGCTTTTACCATGATTATAGATCTTTAAGCTATCGGCCGAAATTAAGATCGAGCCTTGCTTTATCGTGACGTTGCCGGACAGCATCGCGAAGTTTTTCACCAAATCAATTGTTTGATTATTAGCAGAAATAACGGCGGGTTTGTTGACATCACTCGTAAGAGCGATGGCATGAGCGCTGGCTAATAAGGTCAGAGCAAGAAGAGTGCTAGCTTTGATTTTTTTCATAAACAGCCTGTATATCTTTAATGAGTTCAATGTGTTGCTGATTTAAATTCGCTTTAAGTCCAACACCTGTAATGTCATATTGTTCACCAGTGATTTTTATTTTTTGATCACTGCTTATCATCATCGTGCCTAAATTTAGCTCAAGCCGAGATGTTGTAATTGATTTTATATTTTGCGTCGGATCTAAGGCACTAATAATAACATTATTTGTTAACACGACCCGATCGCTTTGCTCAACCAGCCCAATGTCAGCACTTATCTTCCATTTAGGACTACCCTGTTTGGGGTACAAAATATAACTTGGCTTAGTAAATTGGGTAATATTGGTTTTATCATAAAAAGCCATATGCTGCGCGTGTAATTGTGAAGATAAATAACCCTCTTCATTATATTGGCGCAGGGTCATGTCATTAGCAACAAAGTCAGGTTGAAAACTTTGGGGCTTCACTTTCACACCATTAATCGACCAGAATGGATTCATAAACAGCAATACGCATGAAATAAAAAACAGTCCGATCAATAGTGTGGCACGACTCATATGCTCATGCCTTGGGCATCATCTAATTTGTGTTGGCTGGCTAAAATTAAATCACAGCTCTCACGGACTGCGCCAAAGCCGCCGTTAATAAACGTTTGATAGTCGCAATCGACTACTAGGGCCGGGTGGGCATCATTGACCGCAATGCCTAAGCCGCAATGATCCATTACTACTTTATCAACCATGTCGTCACCAATATAGGCAACTTGGTCCGGCTCTAAAGCAAGTTCAGTTAATAACTGCTGGTAAATACTAAATTTGTCGGCTTGGCCTTGATAAATATGACTAATGCCGAGTCCACGCATTCGTCGTTCAACAATCGCTGAATCGCGGCCGGTAATTATAGCGACATTAATGCCGGCATTGAGCAACGCCTTGATGCCATAACCGTCTTTGGTGTGGAAAGCTTTTAGCTCCTCGCCATCGTTGCCAAGATAAATCCTGCCATCTGAAAATACGCCATCGACATCACAAATTAACAGTTTTATTTGTTGTGCCCGCAGCCACGCCGACTCAGCTATTTCGCCGTATAAGGTATTTATTTTATTCACTAGACAACTCCTGCCTTAAGCATATCAAGCATGTTTAATGCACCAAGTGGTTGGCGGTCTTTATCAACAATAAATAAGCCATTAATATTGTTGTCTTCCATTAATTTTAAGGCACCTGCAGCGAGTAAATTATCTTGCAACACCACTGGCTCTTTGGTCATTACTTGACTGATTGACGTGGTATGAAAATCGAGCTTTTGATCTAGGGTTCGGCGTAAGTCACCATCGGTAAATAACCCGACCAGCTGGCCCTGCTCATTAATAATGCCGGTCATGCCAAGACCTTTTTGAGAAACCTCAAGCAGCGCAAGACTAATACTAACATGCTGGTCAACCAAAGGCAGCTCGTTGCCGGTGTGCGCGACATCAAGTACTTTAAGTAATAAACGTCGCCCCAACGCCCCACCGGGGTGAGACAGTGCAAAGTCGTCAGCGGTAAAGTCTTTTGCTTGCAATAGTGCAACCGCTAATGCATCTCCCATCGCTAAGGTGGCGGTGGTGCTTGAAGTCGGGGCCAAACCTAATGGGCAAGCTTCCTTTGATACTGCAATGCACAGATGGATGCGAGCCAGTTTAGCCATGGCCGAGTCCGGATTGCCGGTCATGGCAATCACAGGTACTCCTAAGCGTTCTATCACGGGATAAAGAGTTAAAATTTCAGCCGAAGTGCCCGAGTTAGAAATTGATAAAACGATATCATCTTTAGAAATCATTCCTAAATCACCATGACTGGCTTCACTAGGGTGAACAAAAAATGCAGGGGTACCAGTACTGGCTAGGGTCGCGGCAATTTTATTGGCAATATGGCCTGACTTGCCCATGCCCATCACAATGAGTTTGCCACGGCAGCTTAAAATCAGCTCACATGCGCGGGCAAAGTCATCATTTATATATTGTTTTATTTCGGTTAGGGCCAATATTTCGGTCGTAATAACGTCTTGGCCCCAGCGACATAAATCATTCTTACTTGGCATAGCAATATTCTCTAGAAAAATAGTAATGCTTGATAGGCAATAAAGCTCGACAGTAACAAGCCACCTTCTGTGCGGGTGATCGTGCGTTTTTTACCGAAGTGCCAGCACATTACAAATAGGGTAATAGTTAGAGCAAGCATAATATATAAATCACGTCCTGCCGCATTTGGATCAAACGCGCCAGGTGCAATCAATGCTGGCATCGCTAACACCGCCAAAATATTAAAAATATTCGAACCGACAATATTGCCTAACGCTAAATCATGTTCGTTGTTTTTGATACTGGCAATACAGGCTGCTAATTCAGGCAGGCTGGTGCCAATAGCAATAATGGTTAAGCCAATAACTAACTCTGAAATACCAAAGAAACGTGCAATATCAACTGCGCCATCAACTAAGATATGAGAAGACAGCGGTAATAAAATCATGCCAATGACGACACTGATTATCGCTTTGCTATTACTGACGCCTTCAGGCACATCGTCTTGTGCTTCTTGCAACAACGGGTCGTTATTTTTTTTGTTTTTAAGAGTTAACCAGCATATTCCACCTATAGTGATGAAAAATAAGCTAAGTAAAGCAATACCTTCGACTTGGGTTAGTTGCTGGTCATATAACATAACCCCAGCAAAACCTGAGACAAACAATAACAAAGGTAGTTCACGGTTTAATAAAGCGGAACTTACCACTAAAGGTTTTAGTAAGGCAGTAATGCCAAGTACTAAGGCAATATTGGTTATGTTCGAGCCGAGCGCATTACCGATTGCGGTATTAATATTACCTTCATACGAGGCGCTAGCCGCGACCATAATTTCTGGCGCTGAAGAGCCCATAGCGACTATGGTCAGGCCGATGATTAATGGTGGAAAACCAAAATTGCGTGCGATGGCGGCAGCGCCATAAACGAATTTATCGGCACTCCATATTAGGCCGATCATGCCGAAGATCAACATGGCGATACTTAAAAACATGTATAAGACTCTGCTGCTGTAATTCAAAAGGTTAATTGTCGCTATTATCCCTTAAAAAAGGAAGCACAATTGCTTATTGTCGTGATTATTTACGCTAAAAACTGAATTTAAATATCCGAAGCTGCACTAAAGGGGAATTTGGGTTGATATTTTGCTTGAGTTCATTAAAGAGTGATTAAGCTTGAGATAAAAATTAATTAAGACTTATTTAAGTGGATCATAATTTAGTACATAACAGATTGAATATCAATGTACTGATCGTTTAAAATAAATGCATCGGCAAGATGCTGGGCTCGCTCAATCGTTAGAACACAAGGAATACAGAACTATTGGATCAATCAAACAACATCATTGAAGTCTCGAATCTGAGCTTTAGTCGCAACGATCGGGTTATTTACGATAATATTTCGTTGACTGTACCCCGTGGTAAAGTCACCGCGATTATGGGGCCTAGTGGCATTGGTAAAACAACCCTGTTACGTTTATTTGGCGGACAGCTGCGTCCTGATAGCGGTAAAATTATGTTCGATGGCCAGGATATTCCGACGTTATCGCGTAAAGCCCTTTATCAGGCGCGACGAAAAATGGGGGTGCTATTTCAATCGGGCGCATTATTCACTGAAATGAGTGTCTTTGATAATATCGCCTTTCCATTGCGAGAGCATACCAAGCTGTCTGCGAGTATCATTAGAAAAATTGTTTTAATGAAACTCGAAGCTGTGGGCTTGCGTGGTGCCGCAAATTTGTTGCCGACCGAGTTGTCGGGCGGCATGGCACGGCGCGTTGCATTAGCGCGCAGCATTGCCTTAGATCCTGATCTTATTATGTACGATGAGCCTTTTGCGGGGCAGGATCCTATTTCGATGGGCGTTATTGTACGGCTGATCCGTGATTTAAATGATGCGCTTAATTTGACATCTGTGGTGGTATCGCATGATGTTGAGGAAGTGTTGAGCATTGCAGACTATGTCTACATCATCGCTAACAAAACCGTAATTGCGCAGGGCTCTCCGGCGCAATTAAGACAAGAGACGTCGGCACAAGTCCGGCAGTTTATGGCAGGGGAACCTGATGGGCCGGTGCCTTTTCATTATCCAGCAGCCGACTACCAAGAGGAATTGTTTAATCATGTTAAGTAAGTCGGTCAGTGGATTAGGGCGTCAGGGATTGTCATTTGTCGCTGGTGCAGGTCGCGCGGGGCTATTATTGTTCGGGGCGTTAAAACCTGCAGGCAGGGGCTTTAAATTGCTACCGCTGCTCGTGAAGCAATTATATGTGGTCGGTGTGCAATCGCTGGTTATTATCTTGGTCTCAGGCTTGTTTATTGGCATGGTATTATCGCTACAGGGTTATACCTTATTGGTCGACTATGGCGCGGAACAAAGTTTGGGCCAAATGGTCGCTTTATCTTTACTGCGAGAGCTCGGCCCTGTGGTATCGGCCTTGCTGTTTGCGGGGCGAGCCGGTTCGGCCTTGACCGCCGAAATTGGTTTAATGAAAGCAACCGAACAATTAAGTTCGCTTGAAATGATGGCGATTGATCCGCTGCATCAAATTATCGCACCGAGATTTTGGGCTGGCGTGATCAGTTTACCGTTATTAGCCACTATTTTCTCTGCGATTGGAATTTTAGGTGGTCACCTAGTCGGTGTCGAGTGGCTGGGAGTTGATACCGGGGCTTTTTGGGCGATTATGCAGTCATCGGTTCAATGGAGTGAAGATATTGTCAATGGTGGCATTAAAAGCTTAGTTTTTGCCGTGGTGGTGACGTGGATAGCCCTGCATAAAGGTTATGACGCCGAGCCAACGTCGGAAGGGATTAGCCGAGCGACGACCGCAACAGTGGTGCAATCGTCATTGGCTATTTTGGGGTTAGATTTTGTGATGACAGCCTTGATGTTTGGTTAACTAAATATCGACGGTTTATATAATAAATTAATTGGTCGTGCCTTGGGCGTGAAGGATAGAAATGATTAGTAAAAAAATTGAAATAATGGTTGGTGGTTTTTTGTTGTTAGGCATAGCTGCTCTGTTGATGTTGATGTTAAAAGTTGCCGACAGTCAACTAGGCGGAGACAATGAGAGCTACCGACTATACGCAAAATTTGACAATGTTGGCGGCTTGAAAGTACGCTCACCGATTAAGGTCGGCGGGGTTGTTGTAGGACGAGTTGCCAGCATCAGTCTTGATAACGAAGATTTTACCCCGCTGGTGGCGATGAATATCTTGGCGAAGTTTAATCAATTTCCAGATACTAGCTCGGTGGCTATCTTAACTTCTGGTTTGTTAGGGGAGCAGTTTATCGGCCTAACACCTGGTTTTATTGATGAAGACGAAAATACCATTTTAGCCGCCAACGATCATATTGAAGATACCCGTTCAGCGATGGTGTTAGAAGATTTAATAGGTCAGTTTTTATATGGCAACAATGACGATTAAGACAAGGAAATATCATTATGCGTTTTTTCAATAAATTTATTTTAACGATTGCTGTCATGGCATTTTCTGCAATTAGTAGTGCTAAAACAGCACCGACTCTAGATATGAAGGATCCTTATGCCTTAATTCATAATGTCGCAGAGCTTACTTTTTCGCGCTTTCGTGCCGAGCGCCATCTGATTGACCAAGATCCCGACCATTTAAAATTAATTGTCGAACAAGAATTAATGCCTTACATTAATTATAAATATGCTTTAGCTAAAATACTGGGTAAAAATTATCGTAAATTAACCAAAATTCAAAAACAAAGATTTACGGAAATTTTTTATGATTACCTGATTGTTAATTATGCCAATATATTTACTTTATATGATCAGCAAACGGTCATTTATGGTAAGACAAAAGAGTTTGGCACTAAAAAAACCGTGGCAGTGAAAGTTAAGATTATAGATACCAATCGGCCACCAATTTCAATTGCATTTAAGTTGCGTAAAGGGGCTAAAAGCGGCGATTGGAAGGCTTATGATATGGCGGCAGAAGGAGTCAGCATGGTCGCTAGTAAGCAGGCTGAATTTGATGCATTAATCCGTAAGAAAGGGATTGATTATGTCATCGATTATGTTGAAGAAAAATCAAAAGATTCGGTTGAGCTAAAGGTGGTAAACTAATGCTAGAGTGGCAAGAGACAGCACCCAATCAGGTCGCGATTAAAGGTCGACTTGATCAGTGGAACCTTGCTCAGCTAATGCCTATAACCCCATTACTGGTGGCGTTTAAAGAGCTGCTCATAATCGATTTGTCAGCTATTAACAAAATAGACAGCGCGGGATTAGCCTTTTTACTCGAGCTAAAACAACAGGCGGGTACACTTGGATTGAAAATTGAATTTCAAGGTTCTCCAAGCTCGCTGAATAAGTTAAAATCCTTATATAATTTAGAGCAGTTGTTCTAACAAAATACAAAAATAGAGATATAAAATGGAACCTGAAGAAATTAAAACGATTTTGGCCACGGCCATCGAATTAGATGAATTGCACGTGAAAGGTGAAAACGGTCATTTTCAAGTAATAGCTGTTTCAACCATGTTTGACGGCATGTCACGCGTTAAAAAGCAGCAGACAATTTATGGTCCTTTGTCTGATGTGATCGCTTCAGGCGCAGTACACGCGGTATCAATTAAAGCCTTTACGCCTAGCCAGTGGCAGCGTGAGCAACTACTCAACCCAATCGGTTAAGGCAGTATTTGTGGAAAAGCTAAAAATTAGCGCCGTCGATAAACTCGAAGGTGATGTCGTCATTTCTGGCGCAAAAAATGCTGCACTACCAATCTTAATGGCTACAATTTTAGCCAAGGGTGATAGTGTTGTTACCAATGTACCGCAACTCAATGATATAAAAACGACCGGCAAGGTATTGACCAGTCTGGGCGCTAAAGTCGATTTTGTTGATAATGTCTTTAAAGTTAATTGCGATAGTATTAATGAGTTTTGCGCGCCTTACGATTTAGTTAAAACCATGCGTGCCTCAATTTTAGTGTTGGGCCCTTTATTGGCCCGATTTGGCCAAGCAGATGTTTCTTTGCCCGGTGGCTGTGCTATTGGTGCGCGTCCGGTTAATTTGCATATCCAAGGTTTAAAGCAAATGGGTGCCGATATTTCGGTTGACCATGGTTATATTAAAGCCCGGGTTAATGGTCGCCTTAAAGGGGCGACTATATTCATGGATATGGTCAGTGTTGGCGCGACTGAAAACTTAATGATGGCGGCTGCTCTTGCCCAGGGAACAACCTTGCTCGAGAACGCAGCACGCGAGCCAGAAATTGTCGATTTGGCTAATTACCTAATCGCGATGGGCGCTAAAATATCTGGCGCCGGTAGTGACACCATTAAGATTGAAGGGGTTGAAGAGTTATTGGCGTCAGGATATAGCGTGATGCCCGATCGGATTGAAACCGGCACATTTTTAGTGGCGGCCGCGATCACGCGTGGCAATGTTCGTTGTTTAAAGGCTGATCCAAAAGCATTAGAACCTGTGTTGGCTAAGCTGGAAGAAGCTGGCGCGGTGATCACGCAAGGCAGTGACTGGGTTCGCCTCGACATGGCTGGCAAGCGCCCAACCGCAGTTAACATCAAAACAGCGCCTCATCCGGCTTTTCCGACCGACATGCAAGCGCAATTTTGTGTGCTTAACGCCTTGGCGTCAGGCAGTGCCAATGTCACTGAAACGATCTTTGAAAATCGATTTATGCACATCCCTGAGCTACAGCGAATGGGTGCAACCATTGATTTAGAAGGTAATACCGCGATTTGTCATGGTATTGAGCGATTAAATGGCGCGCAAGTAATGGCGACCGATTTACGGGCGTCAGCCAGCTTGGTTATTGCAGGATTAGTGGCCGACGGCGATACCATCGTTGATCGTATTTATCACATCGATCGTGGATACGAGAAAATTGAAACTAAACTTAATGGTTTAGGTGCGAATATTGAGCGTATTAGCTAGCCGCTAAATGACAGTGTAACAATAACCCGTATTGGCACGGGTTGTTGTTCGTTGTCTAATCTTCTCTGGCGCTCGAGTTATCTCGATAAGGGTAATTCACCGACAATTACTGTGCGTTCTACTACTTCATTTTCGTGAACTACGGTTAATATCATTTCGCTACCAGGTTTGGTTTCTGCGATGTAATGCAGTGCCGCTCGGGCTGAATTAAATTCATGTTCGTTAATCTTTAACATAATATCGTCTTTAATCACCCCAGCTTTAGCGGCAGGACCATCGGCTTGAACCCCGGTAACTAGAATGCCAATGCCTGATATATTCAACGATTGAGCAATGACAGGCTCAACCGCTTCGCCATTAATGCCCAAATAACCTCGGATCACGCGTCCTTCACTGATAATTTGTTTCATTACCGTATCGGCTAACCGGATTGGGATCGCAAAACTAATGCCACTTGTTTGCACATCGGTTAATGAATTGTAATTGGCGGCATTAATACCAACCAGTTCGCCAAGTGAATTAATTAAAGCGCCGCCAGAATTTCCGTCGTTTATTGCAGCATCTGTTTGAATTAAATCAAGAAATCCAGAAGAGCTTAAGCCGGCGTTACGACCGGTAGCGCTGACAATGCCTTGCGTTATTGTCTGGCCAAGATTATAAGGATTACCGATAGCTAATACCAAGTCACCGACCTCGGTTGCGCGCGCTAAATCGATCGGGATCACGGGTAAACCTTGGGCGTCGATATGCAATACGGCTAAATCAGTTAAGGGATCAACACCTACTACCGAGGCGGTTTTAATCGTGCCGTTTTGAATGCCAACTCGAATAATATCAGCGCCTCTAATGACATGATAATTAGTTAAAATGAAACCGTTAGGTGAAATGATAACACCAGAACCTAACCCCTTCGCGCGTTGTTCAATTTGATTTAACGGTGACAGATGCTGAGTAATTGAATAAATGTTAACGACAGCAGGGGCCGCGCGTCGAATGGCCTGAGAAAATGAAATTTGTGAGCTTTGATTTAATAACCAACTATTGAGGTTTAAATTAATCGATGGGCGCAAGCTTGGTACTAAAACAACAATCAAGCAGCCAATAAGCAGACCTGCACCTATCGCTTTTAGCGTTGCGATCAATATTTTAGACACAGTCATTATCCATGGCGAGAAAAACGATTAGATTAGCATTTGAGTTGTAATTTGAACAGGCTATTTACACAGGTTATGACACAAAAGCAGCGTGATACTGCCTTTGTGTCATAGCTATAGATTATCTAAGAATCAAATACATGTTGCGTTCATCACGAATTATGCGTAATGCCGCGATACCGCTATGGCTTTTAATATACTCACGCAGCTCTTTGAGTGACAATGTCGCTGTGCGGTTTACCCCAATAATTAAGTCGCCTTGTTTTAGACCAATTTGCACCGCTGACGAGTTAGGTTCGAGCTTGTCAATGCTAATACCCTGTTGTGGGCCGTCACTGTCGCTTAAAGTGGCGCCTGTCAGAGCCGGATGAATTATTCCTGCTTGTAGGTTGCTACGCTGGGATTGCTTGAGGGTTACGTTGGCACTGACAATTTCACCGTTGCGCACGAGCTCTAATTTAACTTTTGAACCAGCCCCTAATGTCGCCACTTTTGCGCGCAGCTCGGCAAAACCTTTAATCGCTTTGCCATTGATTTTAACAATAATATCACCTGGTTGCAGCCCTGCTTCTTCAGCAGCTGAGTTAGGCATTACCTGATTTATAAAGGCGCCGTACTTTGTTTTGTGACCAAAGTTTTTAGCCAACTCGGGGGTCAAAGGCAAACCCGCTATGCCTAATACTCCGCGGCGCACCTCACCAAACTCGATAATTTGCTTTACTAGGTTATTGACCATATTGGACGGAATGGCAAAACCAATGCCAACATTGCCGCCGTTAGGACCAATTATCGCGGTGTTAATGCCAATCAGTTCACCACGTAAATTGACTAAAGCACCGCCTGAGTTGCCACTATTGATCGCAGCGTCGGTCTGAATGAAGTTCTCTAAGTTTTCGAGATTAAGACCCGACCGACCTAGGGCACTGACAATACCCGATGTTACGGTTTGGCCTAAGCCAAAGGGGTTGCCAATCGCGACGGTAAAATCACCGACCCGTAATTTATCCGAGTCAGATAGCGTAATTTCGGTTAAATTATCTGCTTTTATCTGCAGTAATGCGACATCAGATTCAGGATCTGAACCAATAAATTTGGCGTCAACCTCACGGCCATCATCGAGCATCACTAGAATATCGTCGGCTTGGTTAATCACATGATGGTTGGTGATGATATAGCCTTTAGCTGCGTCAATAATAACTCCCGAGCCTAACCCTTGAAAAGGACGTTCTTGAGCGCGTTCATCTTGGCCAAAGAAGGGTTTAAATATCTCTGGCACTCGGCGAGTTGAGCGCTGAGTTCCTTTAACCGAGATCGAAACCACAGCTGGCGTTACATGCTCTAACATTGGTGCCAGGCTTGGCATTGCATCACCAGCAACATTCTGCGGCCATGCGGCATAACTCGTGGCTGGAATAACGCTTAAAGACAATGCGACTAATGAGGCACTAACTAATGACAACCTAAAATTCATAATTTTAATATCTCCACGCTCTGGGCGATGATAACAATTCCATTAAATGGACACGGCGGTATAGGGAAGCAATAATTTAACTAGTGTATATGTTTACTGATATTAAGGACTAATGTGAAGTGAATAAGTTCAATTTTTTAGCGGATAAAAGAGCGCCATCCTTGGCGCGTCATTTATTAGGTTTTTACGGTAGCAGTTTGTTCGTTTGAAGTTTGGTTGATAATTCCGTGGCTGCCGGCAACATAATCGTTCGGCTGATTGGCCATGATTGGTTCCGTTGGTGCAGTAACCTTTGGTTGCTCTGGCTCACTCGGTTGCTCTGCTGGCGTCATTGACTCTACCGATTGCTCTGGCGCCAATTCTGATTCTGATCCCAATTCTGTGGTGGCAGGTGCAAAGTCCGGGGCTACCGATTGCGCCGCTAATTCGACTTCGGGTGGCTGCTCGTTATTTTCAATAAATAAAGGGCTAATGGCTGGCTCGCTATCAGGCAGTAACTTTTGTTGCGATTGCGCCATGTGCTGATAAATCTTGCTGTAATCAGCCGCCATCTTATTTAATAAATCGGCACTGCCAGCGAAATGTTGTTCAACATCTTCTTTGTATTGATTGAGTTCTGATTCTAGTTGCTGCTGTTTTTCTTTTGATTCACCACCATTTTTCTGCATTCGGCAAATAACATAGCCTAACAGCGAGCCGACGATAAATGTGATGATATTGGTAGTCCAGTCCATAAGTGATCCCTACTAAAGATTAAGTAATGTAATTATAGTGCTTGTATTAATATTCGCAGACTTTTGTTACTGTGCTTGCAGCTTGAAAAAAGGCTAAGCCTAGTCGTATCAATTTATGCTGTTATATAGCAGCGAAGGAAAAATAGAACACTAATGTCACAGCTTACCCCGTTACAAAAATATCAACAAGATCTGACGCGTGACGACTTTAGTTACGACAGTGCCCAAGAACATGCAGTTAAGCAGTTACAGCGGCTATATGATGAACTAGTTGCTCATAACGTTAAAAAAGAACCGCTTAAAAAACTGAGTTTTTCGCAAAAAATAAAGCAATTAGTGACGCCTAAGCAACCAACGCCAGTTTTAGCGATCAAAGGTTTGTATTTTTGGGGGGGAGTGGGGCGTGGCAAAACATATTTGGTCGATACTTTTTTTGAAGCCCTGCCAATTGAGCGAAAAATGCGGGTGCACTTCCATCGTTTTATGCACCGAGTTCATCAGGAGTTGGGGACATTGCAAGGTCAAAGCGATCCGTTGCTGTTGATTGCTGACAAGTTTGCTCAAGAAGCTCAAATTATTTGTTTCGATGAGTTTTTTGTGTCTGATATTACCGACGCGATGATTTTGGGAGGCTTATTTGAGGCACTATTTAATCGTGGGGTTATTCTGGTTGCTACCTCCAATATCGTTCCTGACGACTTATATCGCAATGGTTTGCAGCGCGCGCGTTTTTTACCCGCGATAGCGTTAATTAATCAGCACACCGAAATAGTGAATGTCGATTCAGGTATTGATTACCGCCTCAGAGCACTGGAACAAGCTGAAATATATCACTACCCGCTAGATCAGCAAGCGGACCGAAATTTAATGACTTATTTTGAGCAACTTGCGCCAGAACCGGGACATGAAGTAGGCACCATTGAAATTGAAGGGCGTGCTATTGACGTTCGACTTGATGCCGATGGTGTATTGTTAATTGATTTTAAAGCGCTATGTGATGGTCCTCGTAGTCAAGTCGACTATATGGAAATTGCCCGTTGTTACCACTCGATCCTCCTGAGTGATGTCATGCAAATGGGCAAAGAAACCGACGACATCGCTCGCCGCTTTATTGCGATGGTTGATGAGTTTTATGAACGGCGAGTTAAACTGATTATTTCGGCGGAAGTGGCGATGGAGCAATTATATAGCGACGGCCAACTCAACTTTGAATTTAGACGTTGCCTCAGTCGCCTGCAAGAAATGCAATCGCATGAGTATTTAAGCGAAGCGCATAAACCCTAGTAACCCATGAAGATGCTTTAGACCTTGTCTGGGTCTAAAGCATCAAGTTTTCTATTTTATTTCGAAATAACGAGTGATTTTTCACCCCGCGTCATATATAATCCTGCCCCTGCCTACGTAAGTTGTTATTCATTTTCCCATGAATTCCAACACTCGCTTTCGAACATTACTCGAAGGGGTAAAATTCTAGCAACTAGACATTGTTTTTGGTTTCTCTAATTTACATGAGCAGACAAAAACATAAATACGAATCAAATATTGGGTTTTATATAAATGAAAACTTTTAGCGCAAAACCAGAAAGCGTAAAACGCGACTGGTACGTTGTAGATGCTGACGGTAAAACGTTAGGTCGTTTGGCTACTGAAATTGCTTCACGTTTACGTGGCAAGCATAAGCCAGAATACACTCCACACGTTGACACTGGCGATTACATCGTTGTTATCAACTGTGAAAAAATTACAGTTACTGGTGCCAAGCGCACTGATAAAGTTTATTATCACCACACTGGTTTCATCGGTGGTATTAAGTCTATCACTTTCGACAAGCTACTTGTTAAAGCTCCTGAGCAAATTATCGAGAAAGCTGTTAAAGGTATGTTGCCAAAAGGTCCTTTAGGCCGCGCAATGTTCCGTAAGTTGAAAGTATACGCGGGCCCTGAGCATCAGCATGCTGCTCAACAGCCTCAAGTTTTAGACATCTAATACGGAATATAAGCAAATGGCAGATAATACATATTACGGCACAGGCCGTCGCAAAAGCTCAGTAGCTCGTGTTTTTATTAAAGCAGGTAGCGGTACAATTACTATCAATAACCGTCCGTTAGACGAGTTCTTTGGTCGTCCAACTTCTTGTATGGTTGTTCGTCAACCATTAGAGCTAGTTGAAATGACTGAAAAGTTCAACATCAACGTAACAGTTAAAGGTGGTGGTACTACTGGTCAAGCTGGCGCAATCCGTCACGGCATTACACGTGCCCTAATGGAATTTGATGAGACTCTTCGTTCTGAACTACGTAAAGCTGGTTTTGTTACCCGTGATGCACGTAAAGTTGAACGTAAGAAAGTTGGTCTACGTAAAGCACGTAAGAAGCCACAGTTCTCAAAGCGTTAAAAACAGATCTTTATCAAGGTATTATGGTGGAGTATTTATATATTCCACTTATCTTGATAAGACAAAAAAAACCCGGTTTATACCGGGTTTTTTTATGCCTGAAATATAGTGGCTGATTTTGCTATTTGTACTAATGTGTTGGTTGAGCGAATGAACTTATTTGGTTAATAAATCTGCGAAAATTATCAGTTTTAAAGTCATCAAGTGATGAATCAACCTAAATCATCAAGCTTAGACAAAATAATGAGGGTTATGGGGTAATTATCGGTGATTTTTCGGTTCAAAATGCTTATAATTTATCAGAATTTCTGCCGCATGAGCAGAAGAGCATTTTTATGGTGAGAAAAGTTCGGTTCGTTGGGCTCTTTTCACCTGTGTGTTAGTCGTGAATTAAAATAATATTCGTAAATTGAGTGATGTTTTGTCTATTTGAGCATCTAAACAGGAGATATGTGGATGAGTAGTGCGCCTGAAAATAATGGTCGTCGCCGCTTTTTAACCCTTGCTACGGCAGTGGTTGGTGGTGTCGGTGCTGTCGGTGTTGCTGTGCCCTTTATCAAGTCATGGAATCCAAGTGAAAAGGCTAAAGCTGCAGGTGCTCCAGTAGAGTACGATGTTAGCAAAATGATGCCTGGACAACTTGTAAGGGTTCAGTGGCGAGGTAAACCGGTATATGTTGTTCGTCGAACCAAAGAAGTATTGGCTGATTTGGAAAATGGTCATAATGACCAGCTAAAAGATCCAACGTCTGCGGTGCCGCAGCAGCCGGGTTATGCAACTAATAGCTATCGTTCGCTTGACCCTGAGTTCCTTGTTGCACTGGGTGTTTGTACTCACCTTGGTTGTGCACCAACGTATCGCGCTGGTGACTTCAATGAAGTGGTTGAAGGTGTGCAAAATGGTTTCTTCTGTCCTTGTCATGGTTCTAAATTTGACATGGCTGGCCGCGTATTTAACAACGTACCGGCACCGACCAACTTAGTGATTCCACCTCACATGTTTAACGGTGGCACTATGTTAACCGTTGGTGTTGATAAGGGAGATGCGTAATGATAACTAGTCTAATCAATTGGATCGATAAACGTATCCCAATGACCGAAGCGTTCAATAAGCATGTAGGTCAATACCCAGCGCCAGTGAACTTTAACTTTTGGTACTTCTTTGGCTCGTTAGCGATGTTAGTACTGGTTAACCAAATCTTAACGGGTATCTGGTTAACAATGAACTACACGCCTTCTGGTGAAGAAGCCTTCCGCTCAGTTGAATATATCATGCGTGATATTGAATATGGCTGGTTATTGCGCTATATGCATTCATCAGGTGCTTCTGCATTCTTCGTTGTGGTCTATTTACACATGCTTCGCGGCATGATGTACGGCTCTTACCAAAAACCGCGTGAATTGCTGTGGTTATTTGGTATGTTCATCTTCTTAGTGTTGATGGCTGAAGGCTTTATGGGTTACTTGCTGCCTTGGGGCAACATGTCATTCTGGGGCGCGCAGGTAATCATTTCACTGTTTGGGGCTATTCCCATCATTGGTGATGACTTGACTCTTTGGATCCGTGGTGACTATGTTATCTCTGGTGCAACGCTAAACCGCTTCTTCGCATTACACGTTATTGCTTTGCCGTTAGTCTTGGTTATTTTGGTATTCCTACACATTGTTGCGCTACATGAAGTTGGCTCTAACAACCCTGAAGGTATCGAAATCAAGAAGCCTAAAGGCTCTATTCCTGAAGAAGAAAAAGCTAAGTTTAAGTTCCATAAGAGCTATACCGACAAATACGATATTGTTGACGCGGTACCTTTCCACCCTTACTACTCTGTTAAAGATATTATGGGCGTGGTTGGTTTCCTCTTTGTATTCTGTTACGTGATTTTCTTTGCGCCAGAAGGTGGTGGTTACTTCCTAGAGAAGCCTAACTTTGAACCAGCTAACGCACTGAAAACCCCTGAGCATATAGCGCCAGTTTGGTACTTTGGTCCGTTTTACACCATTTTACGTGTTATCCCAGATAAGCTAATTGGTGCTGGTGCTATGTTTGGTGCAATTGTGATGTTGTTCTTGTTGCCTTGGTTCGATCGTGGCACGGTTAAGTCGGTTCGTTACCGTAGCTTGGCTCACAAGATCAACCTAATTCAATTCTGTATCTGTTTCGCAGTATTGGGTGTATTAGGTACATTGCCATCAGGTCCTATTGCTAACTTACTTGGTACTATTACTAGTATTGGTTACTTTGGCTTCTTTATTGCACTGTGGTTTTACAGCAAGAACGAAAAAACCAAGCCAGTACCAGAGAGGATTTCACACTAATGAAAAAGCTATTAATTGCTCTTGTGACGTTACTTCCTTCGCTGGCCTTTGCTAGTGGTGGTGGTGCAAATTTGTTACACGCACCAATCGATCCTACAGACAAAGCTTCACTGCAAAACGGTGCTAAATTATTCATGAACTACTGTTCTGGTTGTCATGATACTAGCTACCAACGTTATAACCGTGTTGCTAAAGATTTAGATATTCCTAAAGAATTAATGATGGAAAATCTAGTTTTTACTGGTGCTAAGTTTGGCGACTTAATGTTCAACTCGGTTGAAGATAAGCAGGGAAGTAAATGGTTTGGTGGTACACCACCTGACCTAACTCTGGTTGCTCGTTCTCGTGGTACTGATTGGGTTTATACCTACCTGAAAAGCTTCTATGCCGATCCTGAGCGTCCGTTTGGCGTGAACAACTTGTTGTTTAAAGATGTTGGTATGCCGCATGTATTACAAGATCTGCAAGGTTTACCAACCTTGGTTCAAGAAAAAGATGAGCATGGTCATGTGACCTCACAAAAAATTATCACCGACAGTTCTGGTGAGATGGACAGTGAAGAATTTGACATTGCAGTAAGAGATATCACCAACTTCTTACACTATTCTGGCGAGCCAAGTAAATTGGAACGTGAAAGTCTTGGCAAGTGGGTACTTGGTTTCTTATTCTTCTTCTTCATCTTGTGTTACTTCTTGAAGAAAGAATATTGGCGCGACGTTCATTAAGCTCGCTTAATGAATTCAACGATTGAAAAATGGGGGCATTAGCCCCCGTTTTAGTTAACGGGTTTAATCACTTTGTGGCTAAATCGACACTTTTTGTTCAGTATTCCCACAGGAGCGCTGAAACTGTTATAATCTATTTCAATTAGATTTCCGTATTAAATAATTTTGGAGAATATCGATGGCCGTAACTGCCAATAAACGTTCCGTAATGCAACTGTTTTCAGGTGCAAAAGATATGGAGAGCCATCAGGTTCGTATCGTGCTTGCCGAGAAAGGTGTTAATGTTGAGATCAAGCAAGTTGATCCAGACAACCTGCCAGAATCATTAATCGAAGTTAACCCATATAACAATGTGCCAACCTTGGTAGATCGTGATTTGGTTTTATACAAAGCCAACATAGTGATGGAATATTTAGATGAGCGTTTTCCTCATCCACCACTAATGCCAGTTTACCCAGTTGCTCGCGCGCAAAGCCGTTTAATGATGCACCGTATTAAGCTTGATTGGTATGCACTTGTTGATACTATCATGTTAGGTGGTTCTAAAAGTGAAGCCGCTCGTAAGCAATTAAGTGAAGAATTAACGGCTATTGCGCCAATTTTTGCTGAAGCACCATATTTTATGAGTGAAGAGTTTAGCTTAGTCGATTGCTGTTTAGCGCCGTTATTATGGCGTTTACCAGAGTTGAGCATTGAATTGACCGGTAATGGTTCTAAAGAGTTACGTTTATACATGCAGCGCGTGTTCGAACGAGAGTCTTTCCAGGCATCATTAACCGATTCTGAACGTGAAATTCGTTTAGGTTAATTGCTGAGGTGTTGTAATGGGTCCTAATCGTCCATATTTATTACGAGCATTTTATGAATGGCTGCTCGATAATGAATGTACGCCACATTTAGTGGTTAACGCGACCCTGGCAGGAGTTCAGGTGCCGGTTGAGCATATTAAAGATGGTCAAATCGTATTAAACATAGCGCCGCATTCAGTGGGTAATTTTGAGATGGGAAATGAACGAGTAACATTTAGCGCTCGTTTTGGCGGTAAACCCCATCAATTAATTATTCCAATGGCTGCTGTGATTGCGATTTATGCGCGAGAAAATGGTGCTGGTACAATGTTTGAAGATGAAGATTTTTATCTTCAAACTGAAGATACAGCAGCGGATGCCGAGTTCGGTCTGGCCAATGATCATATTGAACTGGTAGAAAGCACCGTTGAAGCAGCGCCAGTTGCAGGCGCTCCTTCTAAAGCACCAACCAAGAAAAATCGCTCGTTTTTAACCGTCGTTAAATGATTTAACTGGTATAAGATTACGGATAATAAAAAAAGCGGCATTTGATTAAATTCAAATGCCGCTTTTTTATGATCTCAATACAGGTCAATACTTTACAAGCCAGTGCTTGTTATTGATACTCAAAGACCTTGGTCACTTTAGAGACGCCATCAACATTACGAGTAATTTCAGTTGCTTTACTCGCTTCTGTTTTGGTGACTAATCCTAGTAAAAATACTTCGCTATTTTCTGTTATCACCTTCGTATGGCTATACGAAAAGCTATTATCATTAGCCATCGCCGCTTTTATCTTGGTGGTTAGCCAGCTGTCATGAGTTTTAGTGCCAATACTAATTGGGCTCGAGATCCTGATTTGATCATGGAGCCTAGTAATATTAGGGATAGTTTGGACTAATTTTACGGCTTGATCTTTCAGCATAGTATTCGGTGCTTGGCCAATCATTAGCACGGTTCGGTTATAACTAATTACTGTAATATTGGTGTGATTATCCAAGCTATCGTTCTCACGAATTAACTTGTTGGCCTTGAGTTCTATTGTTTCGTCTTCTAGCTGTGCAGGAGCTGTTCGGCGGTCGTTGGCGACCATCGCAGTACCAACGGTGCCTAAGACAACACCAGCGACACAACCTTGCAATGTCAGCAAGGTCATGGCTATAGCGAAAACTTTGAGCATTAATTTAGGTGTCTGATTCACGATTGCTCCTCTTGGGGGAATAGGGTTCGGTCAATAGCATCACATAGGCAATGAATAACCAATAAATGAACTTCTTGAATTCTAGCAGTACTGGTTGATGGCACTCTAATTTCTACGTCATTTTCGCTGAGTAGCCCAGCCATATCACCGCCGTCATTACCCGTCAAGGCTACAATAACCATATCGCGGCTTAACGCGGCTTCAATCGCTTTAATCACATTAGCTGAGTTACCGCTGGTTGAAATCGCTAGTAAAATATCGCCAGGTTGACCTAGTGCGCGTATTTGCTTAGAAAATATCTCAGAGTAGCTATAGTCATTTGCAATGGAGGTAATGGTCGAGCTATCGGTGGTTAACGCAATGGCAGGCAAGCTTGGACGTTCGGTTTCAAAGCGGTTTAATAACTCAGATGAAAAATGCTGGGCATCACCGGCACTGCCACCGTTGCCGCACGTTAATATCTTGCCATCACCGAGTAAGCAAGAAACCATCATCATCGCAGCTTTTTCTATTGATGGTGGCAGAGTCTCCAATGCATCGATTTTGGTTTGAATACTTTGAGTGCAACATTCTTTAATGCGTTCTAACATCTTACTACCTTAGTTGTTTTTATCTCATCACCTACCTAGGTTAGATGAGAGTTGGGTAAATAATTGGAAAACGCTTAGGTTGGAAAAGCGTTTTTTATCCACTGAATATCTAATGGTTCACTAGCGCCGGTTATGGCAACTACATCGAATCGGCTGGCAGTGTGTTCAAAATTTATTGATTTGGTTAAACAGTAAAACATTGCCGTCTTAATTATCTTTTGTTGCTTACTCGCGCTTATTGCTGCAATTGCACCGCCAAAACTGTTGCTGCTACGGAACTTTACTTCGACAAAGACCAAAACGTTATTATCAAGCATTATCAGGTCAATTTCACCGATTCTACTATTAAAATTATCGCATACGGGCACTAAACCACGATTTTCGAGATAGTTTTTAGCAAATTGCTCAAACATTTGTCCTTGTTTACGCATCAACAGTCTAGCCTTGTTAATTATTGGGGCACTACTAGCTGACCTCGTTGGTACTGAGCCCAGCTCATTTGGCGGCTTATTTTATTATCGCTGTCCAAGCTTAGTTGGCCGCTAAAGCCTTTGAGTGTAAATTTCGGAAATAATTCCATTTGGGCTAAGTAACCAACCAGTTCGAATGCATCATAACCCATGGCGAAAAATCGTTGATGATTACGGCTTAATTTTGGCCATAATTGCTTAATTTTAACGCTAGATAATTTAGTGTCACGCAACTGCAATAACCAAGGCTGTTCGCTGACATTAAGCCGATTTAAATCAGTCGCGGTACGGTTTTGGGTGTGAGTTTTATTGCCCGTTGAGCCAACATAAACAGCAACTTGTGGCGCGAAAGCGCTGACCGTGTAATCGATAGATGGCTTTAACATGCTGGTTTGTTGTGGGTTTGAGACCAAATAAATCGCGTCAATGTCACGACGTGAGCGAGTTTCACTTTTCATTTTACTGCCAACCAAGGCCCGGGTTTTATTAATACGGATTTGTGATTGATTGGTTTCAAATAATTTCTCAACGGTTAGCTTGAGCTCTTTATCATTATCAAAAAAGAATGACTCAACCACGCGATTCGAATTTGTGTTGAGCTGCTGCCAGCGCTGGGTAAATAGAGCGGCAATCTGGTGACCACTGGTATTGTTAGGTGCAATAATAGCTGGGTATTGCTTGCCTGAAGCGAAAATGTACTCACTGCCTTGAACCGCTTCGCTTTTTTTATCAAGAGAGAAAGAATAATGGAGTTGATTAGTACTGGTTTCTGGCGTTTTATTTAACAACAGCATTGGCATCGTGGTATTAATTTCACTAACCAAAGCAACATTCTTTTTAAGCAATGGCCCAATAATAAATTCGGCACCGTTAGCTATCGCCTGCTGATAAGCGGCAATGGCTCCGAGCTTTTCAGTATCAAATACAATTAACGACGGTGAATAATTACGATCGGTTAAATTGCCAATAACACCATGTTGTACCGCTTGGCCTAGGCGGGCGTAACGGCCCGACAATGGCAAGAGCAAAGCAACTTTCTGTGGCGCGTAAGGGATAACATTAACAGCGCTGACTAACTCAGCTGGTAAGTTTGAGACTGCTGGGTGCATTGGGTAATCAATAGCCCACTGCGCTAAAGCTTGTTGCAACTTGCTAGGGCTCATTCGGTTTTGCTCAGCGGATAAGGCCAAGGCTTGCCAGCCACTAAAGTGCAAAGTATCACTTACTGTAGCGGCTAAATTTTTGGCTGTTGCTTGCGATAAAAGTTGCCAGATATTAAGTTGATTTTTAGTGACTTGTTCCGGCGACGTTAAATGAGGGGCTAAATCCATTAGGCTAATAGCCGCAGAAATTGGTTGTTTATCCGATAATTGTAATGACATTTTATACTGATAAAAATCAAACCAGTGTTGGGGAGAGAGTTGCCACTGATTTGACGCTTGCAGCGCGTTGATGGCCTCACTAATGTGGTTTAGGTTCACCAATACTTTGCTCAATAATAGTTGATACTCTAATTGCTGTTCACCGAACGATAAATCAGCAATATTAATATCGGCTAAAACCTGCTGGGCCTCAATGATTTGATTGTTGTTAATATAAGCACGTGCAGCTAGCAGCAACAACTTGTGTTTGGCCATGCCTGTTGCTTGTTGGGCCTGAGTCAGATAATAACCGCCATTGTGCTCAATCGCATTCAAAGCTGCCGTTTGTGCCGCTGATGTGCTTTGTTGGTTGGTCGTGCTACACCCTGCTAACGCGACAACCACTGCTAGAGCTGTTGCTAATTTTTCGAAGCCAATTTTCGGTATTAGTTTAGACACAATTACTCTCTCTGATATAATGCGCGGCACGACTTTACGAGCGTTTTGCCGATGTAGATTTAATACTAGCATTTTGCTTGTTGTATACCAGTACTTAAACAAAAATCCAGCCAAGGTTATTAGGAAATTTCATGGAATTATTATCTGCTAAATTGTACATTGTACCAACCCCGATTGGTAATCTTGGTGATATTACCCTGCGAGCCCTCGAGGTATTGAAACAGGTTGATCTTATTTGCGCTGAAGACACTCGCCACACCGGAAAGTTACTCAGTCATTACGATATTAAAAGTAAAACTATGTCGGTTCATGATCATAACGAGCGTGCGCGGGTTGACACCTTAGTTGCGAAATTGAGTCAAGGTCAATCAATCGCTTTGGTCTCAGACGCTGGCACCCCATTGATCAGCGATCCTGGTTATCATTTAGTCAGCGGTGTGCGTGCGGCAGGTTTTGAGGTGGTACCTCTACCAGGAGCTTGCGCTGCTATTACAGCATTAAGCGCGGCCGGCTTACCGACCGACAAGTTTTGTTTCGAAGGCTTTCTACCCGCTAAGTCAGCAGCAAGAATAAGCCAGCTAACCCTGTTGCAAACGGAGCCAAGAACCATGGTTTTTTATGAATCGCCACGACGTATTAGCAAGACCATCACTGAAATGATCACAATATTTGGCGAAGATCGCCATATTGTGGTGGGACGCGAATTGACAAAAACGTTTGAAACTATCCATGGCGACAACGCGGCTGACTTATTAACATGGCTAGAGTCAGACAGTAATAATCAACGGGGAGAGATGGTTGTTATGGTTGCGGGATACAAAGCACAAGACGATGCTATTTCGCCGCACATTATTGATGCGCTTAAATTACTGACAACTGAATTACCGTTGAAAAAGGCGGCAGGGCTAATTGCTAAACTCTATGACCAAAAGAAAAACACCCTATATAAGTTAGGGCTTGAACTCGGGCTTTAATTAATAGACTCTAATAATAAGCTATCAAATAAGTTTTTTAACAAACTCACAAATTCAATGATAAAACTTTTTTGACTATCATCTATTTGATGCTTTAAATTTCGACCTAAGATTTCAAGTAAATCTTGGGTTGCAGTTTCAAATTCTCCAATGAGGTACATTTTTTCTTCAGGCAATAAATTTTTATGCTGAATAAAAAGCACAACTAATTGTTCTGTCATTTGATACTTTATAAATAATTTCACCGTAGGTGCATTGCTGTCACTTTCCGATCTTGTCTCGAACAGTGATAAGTTCTCCGTGAGGTACTCAATCAATGCCACATAACCATCACTACGTGTAATCATAGTTCCTCCCTGCCGTTGGGTGATTTTCCAATCAACTTATTGAATAAAATTAAGTATCACTTAATTTTTGTGATCAAACAAGCACTACAGCATTGTTATTGAGTCGCTGGCTAGGTTATACTGCGCGCCGGGAGTTGGTCAGGCAATCGCTGCGTTAACATTAAGTTTAACGGGGAGGAAAGTCCGGGCTCCAAAGAGCAGGGTGCCAGGTAACGCCTGGGGGGCGCAAGCCCACGACAAGTGCAGCAGAGAGAAGACCGCCGATGGCCTCATTCGTGAGGAACAGGTAAGGCTGAAAGGGTGCGGTAAGAGCGCACCGGGCGACTGGTAACAGTTCGTTGCAAGGTAAACTCCACCCGGAGCAAGACCAAATAGGGTTCCATATGGCGTTGCTCGCGTTGGAACCGGGTAGGTTGCTTGAGCCGTTGAGCGATTAACGGCCTAGACGAATGATTGTCCACGACAAAACCCGGCTTATCGACCAGCTCCCACCATTTTTTAAACCGCTGCTTATTAATTCAAGCGGCGGTTTTTTTTGCTTCTAAGAAAGAGCATGTCCACTCCACCGTCATAAGACCGGCGGCTAATCGACCAGCTCCCACCATTTTTTAAACCGCTGCTTATTAATTCAAGCGGCGGTTTTTTTGCTTCTAAGAAAGAGCATGTCCACTCCACCGTCATAAGGCCGGCGGCTAATCGACCAGCTCCCACCATTTTAAAACCGCCGCTTATTAATTTAAGCGGCGGTTTTTTCTTTGGCCATTACTGCATATCAGGCGTTAAGCTATTGTAAGTGTGCCGTTGGGTTGCTGTACATTGTCGCTAGAATATTCATTGCGGTAATACTCCCGCGGCCAAAATAGTTATATATATGCTGGCACATGCCCATGGCGTGGGTCATTTCATGTAAAGCATGGTAACTGTGTTCATTAACCAGCTGTTGGCTGACCAATTGCGCCACCGAATGAGCGGTAAATAGCGACCAGATCTTTCATCACCTGAGCTTGCGCTTGGGCGTAGGTATCTTGAGCGGCTAACAAGCTGCGCTCGGTATCAAGCAGGCTTAACAAGTCAGATAAACCAGAGCGATATTGCGCAGTCGCTAAGGTCATTGCGCGTTCAGACGCAACTCGTTGCGCAGCCAAGTGGTGCAGCCGACGCTGGCTGTAACTGTAAGCTGTTAACGACGATTGTGCCTGATTAACCGCAACCAACAATTGCTGTTGGTATTGAGCCATCATTTGACGTTGCTGGGCATTGGCGGCATCAATTCTTGCTTCAACCGACGCCCAATTTAGGCCTTGCCAACTAATGCTCGGCACGATTGACCAAGCACCGGTATTGCTAGACAGTTCAGTTGATTGGCCGGTAATAAAACCAAGAAAACCACTGACATTGACTTGCGGATACAAGTCGGCCGTTGCAACACCAATACTGGCGGTGCTGGCGGCTAATCGACGCTCGGCAGCGCGAACATCTGGGCGACGCAATAATAGCTGCCCAACATCACCAATCGCTACAGGGCCGTTTAATTGCGGAATGTCCTGCTCACTTAGATCGACCGTTAGCGCGTTAGCGCGCTGACCACTTAATAAGGCCAAATCGTACTCGGTCAATTTAAGGGTGCTAGCGAGTTGTTCAATTGACGCCTTAACTGCACTTTGTTGGGCCAAAATTCGGGTTAACTCAAGTTCAGAGGCTAAACCTTCTTGTTGACGAATTTTCACCAGCTGGGCTAATTCGCCAAGAATTAAGACATTACGCTTTGCAACGGTTAATTGATGTTGAGTACCGCGATAATCAGCGTAAACGCTGACCAAATTACTGATGATCTCAACTTGCAGCGCATGCAATTCACTTTGAGTCGATTGCGCATTAGCCAGCGCCGATTCAGTGGCACGGCGCAGTTTTCCGGCCAAGTCGAGCTGCCAATTAATATTAGCGCCGCCTTGGTAATACCGATTTTGATACTGTTGGATCCCGCTGCCAGGTGTTAAGCTTTTGCTTTCTTGGTAGCTTAAATCAAGCGTACCGCTTGGCAATGAATCGTTATCTATATCGCTGAACTGCGCCAGAGCGCGGTCGATATTCGCCTGTGCAGCGGCCAATGATTTATTATTGGTTAATGTGATATCGACCAACTGACTTAAAATCGGATCATCAAAACGTTGCCACCACTGACGATCGTAGCTAACGGTTTGCACATCGCTTTCAACAGTAAAAGTGACAGGCTCAATGGTTGGGGCCCGATAGTCGGGCCCCACTGTGCTGCATGCCGTTAGTAATAACGCGCTAGCGAGCACTGAAAAATTTAATATCTTCATTTAATTTTCTTCAATCAAGTGATTAGGTTTTGTTGCCGCAGAAGTATCTTGACGCAGCGAGCTGCGACCAAGGTACTTGCGGACTAATACATAAAACACTGGGGTTAACAGTAAACCAAATATAGTAACGCCAATCATGCCTGAGAATACCGCAACACCCATGGCTTGGCGCATTTCAGCACCAGCACCCGTGGCTAATACCATTGGCAATACACCCATGATAAAGGCAATTGAGGTCATTAATATTGGGCGTAATCGCTGATGACTCGCTTCAAGTACAGCGGCAATAACTGGCATGCCTTCCTGTTCTTTTTCTCTTGCAAATTCAACAATTAATATCGCATTTTTGGTCGCCAGAGCCACCAGTACAATAAAGCCGATTTGGGTAAAGATGTTGTTGTCGCCACCGTAAATAATTACCCCGGTAATCGCAGACAATAAGGTCATCGGTACGATCAATATAATAGCTAACGGTAAACTTAAACTTTCGTATTGCGCCGCTAACACTAAAAATACCAGCAGTACCACTAACGGGAAGATGTAAATCGCCGTATTACCAGCAAGTTGCTGTTGGTAAGTTAGTTCGGTCCATTCATAACTCATGCCGCTTGGCAGTGTTTCTGCTAAAATTTTCTCCATTGCTGCTTGGGCCTGACCCGAGCTGTAACCCGGTGCTGGTGAGGCATTGACTTCGGCGGTAACAAAGCCGTTGTAATGCATGACTCTATCTGGACCAGCAGCATGACTGATGTTGATGAAAGAGCCTAGTGGTACCATGTCGCCGTTAGCATTGCGGACTTTAAGTTGACCAATTTGCTCCGGCTCTTGGCGGAAATCATCGCGAGACTGAACGTTAACCTGATAGTTACGGCCAAACTTGTTGAAATCATTTACATACATCGAACCAAGATAAATTTGCATGGTCGAGAAAATATCACTGATCGCAACGCCTTGCATTTTGGCTTTTTCACGGTCGACATCGACATCGATTTGCGGGGTATTAACCGCGAAACTTGTAAAGGCACCAGTCAGTTCTGGAGCTGCCCACGCTTTGCCGATTACTTCTTGAGTTTTGGCATATAGTGCCTCATAACCCAAGTTGCCTTTGTCTTGAATTTGCAAACGGAAGCCACCGATATTGCCCATGCCATTAACGGGTGGCGGTGGAAAGATTGCAATAAAGGCATCTTCAATTGAGGCAAATTTGCCATTAAGGGCCCAGGCAATAGCACCAGCCGATTGATGTTCTTCGGTCCGCTGCGCAAAAGGTTTAAGAGTAACAAAAACCACACCAGAACTCGGGCTGTTGGTAAAGCCGTTAATGTTTAATCCTGGGAAAGCGACTGATGATTCAACACCAGGATACTCTAAGGCAATGCGTGACATTTCGCGGATCACGGCATCGGTTCTATCTAACGATGCTGCGCCAGGTAATTGAGCAAAAGCAACTAAGTACTGCTTATCTTGACTTGGCACATAACCTGTTGGCGTTTCAACAAACTGCTGGGCTGTTAAGGCTAACAAACCGAAATACAGTACCATTACAATGCCAGCACCACGGATTAGTCGCTTAAGACCACTGGTATATGCGTTGCTGCTCCAATCGAAAAAGCGATTGAACGGCGCGAATAACCAGCGACCAAATAATTTGTCGATCATGCGGCTCAGGCGATCTTTAGGTGCATCTTTACTGCGTAATAATGCGGCGGCAAGTGCAGGGCTTAACGTTAGCGAGTTTATCGCTGATATCACTGTCGAAATGGTGATAGTTAAGGCAAACTGGCGGTAAAACTGACCGGTTAAACCCGACATGAAAGCAGTAGGGATAAATACCGCTGCCAGCACTAATGTCGTCGCAATAATTGGGCCGGTAACCTCTTTCATCGCTTTGATGGCCGCAGGTTTCGGTGCTAAACCATTTTCAATGTTACGTTCAACATTTTCGACTACTACTATCGCATCATCAACTACAATGCCAATCGCTAAGACTAAGCCAAACAATGATAAGGCGTTAAGCGAAAAGCCCATGCCATACATGATGGCAAAAGTACCAATTAATGAGACAGGTACCGCGACTAATGGGATGATTGATGCGCGCCAGTTTTGTAAAAACAACACAACAACAATAACAACCAGTGCCAGCGCTTCAAACAGGGTGTCAATCACTGCGTCGATTGAACCACGGACAAATACCGTTGGATCGTACACAATTGAATAATCAACGCCAGCAGGGAAAGTCTGCTTTAATTCAGCCATTTTGGCGCGAATGCCATCAGAAATTGCAATCGCATTTGAACCTGGACGTTGGAAAATAGGGATCGCGACTGCTTCTTTGTTGTTAAGCAATGAGCGCAGCGCATAGTTATTCGAACCAAGTTCAACTTCGGCAACCGCAGACAAGCGAACTAATTGACCTTGTTGGCCAACTTTAATCACGATGTCCTTAAACTCTTGTTCGCTGGTTAAACGACCTTTAAGGTTAATTAACAGCTGAAAGTTGTTTTGTGCAGTTGGCTGTGAACCAAGACTACCAGCAGCAGCTTGCTGATTTTGCTCTTGAATAGCAGCAACAACATCCATTGCAGTCATGTTTAGGGCTGCTACTTTTTGTGGATCAAGCCAGATCCGCATTGAGTATTCACCGGCACCAAACAGTTGCACACTGCCAACACCACTAACACGGGCTAGCTCGTCTTTAACATTAAGCGCCGCATAGTTAGACAAATACAGCATGTCATAGGTGTCGTCTGGCGAGGTTAAATGCACCACCATGGTTAGATCTGGTGAAGATTTTGCCGTTATTACACCTAAGCGTTGCACTTCTTGCGGCAAGCGCGGTAAAGCACGTGCTACACGATTTTGTACTAACACCTGAGCATCATCGGGATCGGTGCCTAACTCAAAGGTTATCGTCAGGCTTAGTCGGCCATCGGAGGTTGCTTGCGAAGACATATACAACATGCCTTCGGTACCATTAATCGCTTGTTCGAGCGGGGTTGCAACCGTATCACCAATTACTGTTGGGTTAGCACCAGGGTAATTAGCGGTGACCACTACTGTTGGTGGCACTACGGCTGGGTATTCGGTAATGGGTAATTTAAATACCGCGATCGCGCCGGCGAGCATGATCATTAATGAGATCACCCCGGCAAATATCGGTCTGGAAATAAAAAATTGGGAAAACTTCATTATTAATCCTTAACCGCGCGTCAATGGCAAGGCTAGGCTTGCTGCTAATTCTACCGCGGTTTTTATTGCATCTATTCGTTGCTGCTGTTGCTTTAGTTGTGCAAGCACGGCTTCGTCAGCCATCGGAATCTGTTTAGGCGTAATTAAAGTGCCTGGGCGTACACGCTGTAAGCCTTTAACCACAATAATATCGCCCGCCACAAGACCTTCTTTTATTAAGCGCAGGTTATGATTTTTTTGGCCTAAAACAATCCGCCGATATTGCACCATGTTGTCTTGGTCTAATACCAAGACAAACTTGTTATTAAGATCGGTACTAATCGCTTTGTCATCAATTAAGATGCCTTGATAGCTGGCGCTGCTGACTAATTTCATCCGGGCAAATAAACCCGGGGTGAAACGACCATCGCTATTATCAAATACCGCGCGGCCACGAATAGTACCGGTGTCGCGATTTACATGGTTATCGATGAAATCAATGTGACCGTTATAAGGGAAGCCGTTATCTATGGCCAAGCCCATCATTACTGGTGAGTTACTATTATTGTCAGTTGCATTAGCTTGCTGCATGTAGCTTAAAAAAGTACGCTCGTCGGCATCAAAATAGGCATAAACCTTATCAGTTGAAACTAAAGAGGTTAATTCGCTTTGACCAGCGGTCACATAGTTACCCTTGGTGATAAATGCGCGAGAAATTCGGCCACTAATTGGCGCTTTAACCTTGGTATAATCAAGGTCGAGCTGAGCTGTTGCTAACGCCGCAATTTGAGATTGCACATGAGCAGCACTTTGCTGTTGGCGTGCTAGGCGGTTGTCGAGTTCTTCTTGAGAAATTGCATTTTGCTTTTTAAGGCGTTGGCCACGTTGCAGCTCCCGCTTGGCTAACAAGGCCTGACTTTTTGCGTCGGTCACTTCAGCTTTTAGGCGGTTAACTTGAGCAGTAAAAGGTTTTGCGTCAATTTTAAACAATATTTGGCCAGCCTTAACTAAGGCACCTTCTTTAAACACAACTTGTTCGATATAACCTGATACGCGAGGTCGTAAAGCGACAGTTTGTGGCGCTTCAAGGCGGCCGGTAAACTCGTCCCATTCGGTAACGCGTTCACTTATAACTTGCGCGACGGTAATTTGTGGCGCTGGTGGTTTGCTGTGAGCAACGGCTTGTTCAGCGGCTGGCTGACAAGCAATTAAAGCACTGGCAGCTAGTGTGCCTAAAAGTGCGCGCAGCAGATTTTTTTTGTTCATAGTATTTCTCGTCAAATTTATATGGGCGCATTTTATGCTTAAATATTCATCATTAATAATCATTAATTCATATGGAACACATAATAATTTATGATGAGTTCAACGAGTGCTGGTGAGTTAATGCATAATATAATATGATGTATAGTACTTTTATTGATAAGAAGAAAAGAGATTATGCGGCCACAAGAGCTCAATTTATTGGTCATTTTTGATTGTGTGATGACCGAGCGGTCGATTACCCGCACCGCACAGCGGTTATCGATGACTCAGCCAGCGGTCTCTAATGCGGTAGCGCGGATGCGCAGTGCCTGGAATGATGAACTGTTTGTTAAAGACGGTCGTAATATTCAGCCGACTACTTACGCTAAAAATTTATGGCAACAGGTTAAAGATCCGCTTTATCAATTGAGTCAGGCAATAGATCCCGACGAATTTAATCCTCAAACAGCCCAGCGTACTTTCCGCATTGCGGTCAATGACATTGTCGTCGATACTTTGTGGCTTGAAATGCGCAACTTTTTTGAACGTCACGCGCCGGGTATAAACCTACATGCCGTGCCGTACAATGGCGCTAATGCTCAAGTTGTACTTGCCGATGCAGGGGTTGATTTAGTGATTAGTGGCGGTATTCCAGATGATTCAAGCATACGCTCGAGTCATTTATTTGATACTTGCTTTGTTTGCGCCATGCGCAGCGATCATCCGCTTGCGCAATCAGAACTTAGTCTTGAAGAATTTGTCAACGCGGAGCATTTACTGGTGTCATTGTCAGGTGATAGTTATGGTGTGACAGATCGGGTATTGCATCAATACGACTTAACTCGCCGCATCGCAATGACGGTTAATCATTTTTCGTCGGCGGCGCCTTTATTGATGGACACAGACTTAATCGCGATTTTACCAGCGGGGGCAATTTACAAAGATGTCGCCAATGGTAACTTAGCGGTGACCCATTGTCCGGTTGATATCCCGCAATCGTCAATCTCAATGTTGTGGCACAAACGTCAAGACAAAGACGCGGGGTTGAAATGGCTTAGAGAGCATATTGAAGGCAAGTTTGTCGCCCGGTGGCATAAAAATCTGGCAGCGGTGTATCAGCACAGTTGTCAAAAATAGTCCGCTAAATTAAAGGGAACAAGTAGGCTGATAAATATAGTGATTTTAGTCGATTAGCTTGAGTTATAGTACGGAGCTGTTACTCTCGAATGACTTAAATTATGGTGATATAGCCTATGCGTTCTCTTCCTTCGCTCACCGCATTACGTGTATTTGAAGCGGCAGGCAAGTCGCTAAGTTTTACTTTAGCGGCAAAAAAACTCCATGTTACCCAAGGCGCTGTTAGTCGACAGATTAAGCAATTGGAAAGTTATTTGGGTGTTGCGCTTTTTGTGAGGCTACACCATAAAATAGAACTAACCGAGGCGGGAGCTCAGTTGCTAAGCAAGCTAGAACGATCTTTCGATTTGATCGAGCAAGCCGTTGAAGAAGTTCGCGCGCCCAATCAGCGTCAAAAACTTAATATTTTTGTGCCACCAACCTATGCAACTCGTTACTTAGCGCCGCGTTTGTCTGACTTTCAACAACACTTTCCTGAATTGGAATTGTCGATTCAAGATCATCTTAGTGAACATACAATCTTCGATTGCATGGTCCGTTTTGGCTTGGCTGAAAAGTCACGTTTTTATAGTAAGTTACTAAGACAAGAACAGCTTATTGCCGTTTGCGCACCGCAATTGATCCAACGAAGCAGATCGCTTGCAAACGAAAGTAATAATTTACTCCATATTTTAGATCAAGGTAATAGACTGCCTAGTTGGAAAAATTGGCTGCAAGCAGCGGGCTTGCATGAGCAGGTTAGTGCCAGTCGAGGCATGGAATTTAGTACGATGGATCAAGTGATTAATGTCGTAAAAACCGGCGCTGGTTTTGCCGTTATTGACAAAAATATGATTACGCAAGAATTAACACAAGGCATTCTGGTGCAGTTTAGTGAGGTTGAAGTTGATGGACCTTATGGCTATTGGCTTGATATTGCCCCTGAAAAACAAGGCCTATCTAAGGTGATGCATTTCGTTGGCTGGCTAAAGGGGCATTAATGTAGCGCATAATAAATTGGCCGTTAATTTAACGCATTTGGTATAAGACAGAGCTAGTTAGACTTAGTCTTGCTGGGTTAACTAATAGATGGTGATTTTTTTGCATTGAACAATGACAAAAAATCGATTGCGGATGAACTGTAAATTCCTTTTGATGGTTGATATATCGACCATTAAAACAGGAAAATACCGTGTCCGATAATTCTGCGTCAGATAAAGCTTACCGCACCGAGCAAGACCTGATTGGTTCAATCAAGGTGCCTGCCGGCGTGTTATACGGCGCGCAAACACAGCGCGCGGTAAATTTATATCCGCTTAATGGTGAAAAACCGTTGTCGGCATACCCCGAATTAATCATCGCGATGTTACAGGTTAAAGAGGCCGCTGCTCGTACTAATATCGCCGCTGGGGAGCTTGATCAAACACTTGGTTTAGCGATACTTGATGCAATTAAGTTATTGAAAAATGACATACCCGCCCCGCAGTTTCCTGTGCATGCCTTTCATGGTGGGGGCGGCATCTCCACCAATATGAATATCAATGAAGTGATTGCCAATCTTGCCAACCGCAACGGTTTCGGCAACCCGCTGGGCAGTTATGAGCCGATCCACCCTAACGATCATATCAACTTAAACAACGCCACGGCCGATGCGCTGACAACCGCCTGCCATCTGGCGATCATTAACAAATGGCAAGGGATTGATTTAGCGTTAAAAAATATGGTTCAGACCTTTGATCAGCAAGGGCATCGATGGCGTCAGATCTTAAAAATATCACGAACTTGCCTGCAAGACGCGGTCGAAATTAACTACCAACAGTTTTTTAGCGGCTATTCGGCATTGATAACGCGTAATAAGCAGCGATTACAAAGAGATGTCGACCAACTGTATAAAATCAATTTAGGGGCGAATATTATTGGTCGGCCCGGCGACTGTTCCAGTGAATTTTTTGATCATTCAATCGCGAGCTTAAATCAGGTGCTGGGCGTTAAGGATTTTAAGCGCAGTGACAATCTGTTTGATAGTTCACAAAATCACGATGACATGGTCGCTATTGCAAGTCGGCTCGACTTGTTAGCACGTGGCCTAATTAAAATAGCGAAAGATTTTAGATTAATGAGCTCGGGCCCCGAAACCGGCTTTGGTGAAATATCTTTGCCCAGTGTTCAGGCGGGGTCATCGGCAATGCCGGGGAAAATTAATCCGACCATTGCTGAATTTTTAGTTCAATGCTGCCTGCAAGCTTGTGGCCGCTGTCATTCGGTCCAAATGACTCAAGATCATGGCGAGTTAGATTTTAATGTCTGGCAAGCAATTGTCATTAACAATGTGCTCGACACTATGGCTTGCCTAGAAAACGGCATTGATGTTTTCACCAAACATTGCTTAGCGGGAGTAGAGCCAAATCTGCAACGCAACCAAGCCAATATTAATACGATGATCCCAAGCCTAATGCGGCTTAAAAACGCTAAAGGTTATTCGGAGGCATCTAAAATTTATCAAGACTCTGGTGGTGACATTGAGTATGTTCGGCAATACCTAACCGATTAATGTCGTTTAGGCATGAGTTTTTGTCACTAGCACTGTGCAGTAATGTCAATTGTGGATCCCGAGTAAGATTTTTATGATTACTAGCAGCTAAAGCTAAAGAACAGCTAAAGACAAGTCAAAGATAACCCTATAAGGATCCTAGAAAAGATGAAAGACATTCCGCTAGACTGGGCGACTCAATGGCTTAAGCAGCCAAAAAAACAATACATCGGCGGGCAATGGGTTAGCGGTGCCAGCCGTGAAAGCTGGATCGTAAAAAATCCGGCTAATGGTCAGGACTTATGTCAATTTTCGATGGCCGATGCGAGCCAAGTTGAAGCAATGGCCCGCGTCGCTAAGCAATGTCATCAAGATAAAACGTGGGCCAAGTCCAATCGCACAGCTCGCGCCAACATGCTGCGTGAAATTGGCCGTCTTATTCGTGAGCACACCGAGCAGCTCGCAGTACTAGAAACCCTAGCCAACGGTAAACTTTATAGCGAATCTATCACTGATGACATTCCTACCTGTGCTGATATTTTTGATTATTATGCCGGTTGGACCGATAAGTATTATGGCGAGACATCGCCGGTTGACGATGGTTACCTTAATTACACTTTGCAAGAGCCCGTTGGCGTTTGCGGCTTGATAGCGCCGTGGAACTTCCCGCTTTATCAAGCGAGCCTTAAAATTGCGCCGGCGTTAGCGATGGGCAATGCCATCATTGTTAAGCCGTCAGAATATACGCCACTAACGACTATTTATTTGTTCGAGTTAATCGACCAGTACTTAGATTTGCCGCCCGGGGTAATTAACCTATTGTTAACCGATGGGGAAATAGCTAACCAACTGACGATTAGTGACAATGTCGATAAAATTTCTTTTACTGGCAGCACCGATGTTGGGCGAAAAATAGTTCAAAACTCAGGTAAATCTAATCTAAAAGCAGCAACGCTTGAGCTGGGCGGAAAATCCCCTTGCATCTTCTTTGAAGACACACCTAATCTGGCAGGGGCGATCGATCGCGCGTTCAATGTAATGTTTTCTCACAAGGGCGAGAAGTGTTCCGAGCCAACCCGTTTTCTTATTCATGACAGCATCTACGATCAAGTGCTCAGTGCACTAATTGAAAAAGCCAACGCGGTTAAATGTGGCAATCCGTTTGAGCCGGGTATTACACAAGGCGCTCAGTGTAACGAAGCGCAATTTAACAAGATTATGCAATACATCGAAATTGGAAAAACTGAAGCAGAGTTAGTCGCTGGTGGCATGGCAGACACTGAGGGTGACAATGCTAGTGGTTATTTCATTAGGCCGACAATTTTTTCTAATGTTGACCAGCGGGCTCGCATTGCTCAAGAAGAAATTTTTGGCCCAATTCTTTGTTGTACTCGTTTTAAAACAACAGCTGAAGCTGTCGCAATGGCTAATGATACTGCGTTTGGCTTGGCCGCTGGTATTTATACCAGCAATATTAGTCGCGCTCATCGGGTTGCCGAGCAAATTGATGCCGGTATGTTGTTTATTAATCGCTATGGTTGTTATGGATTAAGCAGTCCGTTTGGTGGCTTTAAGCAAAGTGGTTGGGGCAAAGAAATGGCGATCCATTCTCTGAGTTCATACACTAAAACCAAATGTATTTGGATTTATTTCGGCGACGAATAAATTGCCAGCGGTGGCCATAATGAGCCAGTTAGACCCTGGTTTTGTTAATCAATATTAGCAATTACTACTTTGGAATGACTATGCAATATGTAAATTTGGGCAATAGTGGCTTAAAAGTTTCTCGTTTATGCGTTGGCACCATGAACATGGGATCAAAAGATTGGAAACCATGGATTTTTAATCAAAAAGAAAGTGAACCTATTATTCGTCATGCCCTGGACATCGGGGTCAACTTTATCGATTTAGCTGATTTCTATTCCGTGGGGGCCGGTGAACAGGTGGTGGGTAATGTCTTGCGCCGAATCGGTCGCCGCGAAGACCTGGTGATCACAACTAAGGTCGGTTACGCCATGAGCGACGATATCAATGCCCAAGGCCATTCTCGCAAGCATATATTTAATAGTATTGACGGATCACTTAAGCGAATGGGCATGGATTATGTTGATATTTATATGCTGCATTACTTCGATACTCAAACCCCAGTTGCAGAAACAATGGGCGCGCTTAATGATATTGTGCGTTCAGGCAAGGCTCGTTATATCGGCGTTTCAACGATGAATACTTGGCAATTGGCTAAGATATTACAAGTGTGTGATCAAAATGGTTTTGTCCGCCCGATCAACATGCAGCTGCAATTGAACTGCGCCTATCGTGAAGAAGAGCGAGAAATGCTGCCATTTTGTCTAGATCAGGGCATAGGTGTCTCGGTGTTTAGCCCGTTGGCACGGGGAATTTTGACCAGCGATTTGCAATCGAATCGCAATCAAACCGATCTATTTACCCAAGAAATGTATAACGATCAAACATCGAAAGATATTTCATATTCGGTTGCTAAAGTTGCTGATGCCCGTGGTTGCAGCACAGCTCAAATCGCCCAAGCGTGGGTACTTAATAAATCTCAGGTTGCTTCATTGTTTGGCGGAGCCGACTCTATAGCGCAATTTTATAGTGCCTCTGCCGCGTTAGAGACCAAGCTGACCGGCGAAGAGCTCTATGAATTAGAGCGAAATTATACCCCGTGCGATCTGATCAATGATTATACGGCTGGCAAGCGGATCCCTCGTTGTGCCCGGCCACAAAAGCCATTAATTAAGAGTGCAGAGAGAAATGTGATTACCGGTTAAAAAACAAGTAGAACAGGAAAAATTCCAGTGTGGCAATTAACCTGACACTTTTTCTGGCTGCTCTTGAACCGAGCGAACTAAAATATCATCAATTGGCATTGGTCGGCTAAAGGCGTAACCTTGAGCGTAATCGACGCCAATGCTTTTGAGGTGGTTGGCTATCTCTATATTTTCAACAAACTCAGCGATAGTCTCCAGCCCCAAGATATGGCCAATATCATTAATCGAACGCACCATCGACTCATCGATTTGATCGGCTAAAATATCCTTTACAAACATCCCATCAATTTTTAATACATCGACAGTTAAGTTCTTTAAATAACCAAAAGAAGATAAACCGCTACCAAAATCATCGAGCGCAAATTTACAGCCGAATTGACGCAATGACTTAATAAAAACTTTAGCCGCACTGAGGTTGGTTATTGCCGCGGTTTCAGTGATCTCAAAATAAATTTTGTGGGGCGGTATTTTCAGTTTTTTAAGCTGACTAATAATGTGAGTGAGTAACGCGGTATTACCGAGCGACTTGCCGGATAAATTAATTGAAATATGATCGATATGCGATATCTTCTGATAATTTTCACTAATCCATTGCAACGTATTATTAATGACCCAGCGATCGATCCGGATTGCTAAATTATAACGTTCGGCAGCAGGCAGAAAGCAAGCTGGTGAGATAAGTTCGCCTCTGGTGCTCACCATTCGCAGCAGTACTTCATAACTCGAATTAGCTGTGCTTTTCAGCGGTACTATTTCTTGGGCAAATAACACGAAGCGATTTTGATCAAGCGCCTCGCTTATTTCATTAGCCCAATTGGTATCATCTTTACGGCGTAAAAAAGTCTCGTTATTATGCTGGTAGGTTTTAAAGCTATTGCGGCTATTGTCTTTAGCAGCATAACAAGCTGAATCGGCTTCATTTAATACCCCGATATAATTTGCGCTGTTGATATCGATATGGGTTAAACCAATGCTGACACCAACCGAGAAAATATAGTCCTGCCAGTAAAACCTAAAACTTTCAATTAAGTCGATAATATCTTGTGCCATGTCTTGTGCTTGTTGCACTTCGATATCTTCAATGAGCATCACAAATTCATCGCCACCTAAACGTGCCAGGCTATCAACGCTAACAAATTGTTGGAGCAGGCTGCTTATTTGCCGGAGCAATTCATCGCCAGCAACATGGCCACAGGTATCATTTACAACTTTAAATTGATCCAAATCGAGGAAAAAAAGCACATAAGTATTTAAATCTTGTTGGGCATTGGTGATTGCTAGTTTGAGTTGAGACTCAAACTCACGGCGATTGATAAGGCCAGTTAACAAGTCATGACTTGCTTGGTAGCTGATTTGGTCGGTGAACTGGCGGACCTCGGTGACGTCTTCTTGAATAACCACAAAATGGGTGACGTCGCCATTATTATTCAGAATAGGCGCGATATGTTCTTGTGCCCAGTAACGCCGGCCATCTCGGCGTCTATTTCTTACTTCACCGCACCACTCTTTGCCATTAAGCAGCTGGGCCCAACGTTCTTGATATTGCGGCTGTTCGGTTTGATTACTGGTTTGGTCGGCGCAAAGCTGTGACAGCGGTTGGCCAATAGCTTCTTGTGCAAGGTAACCCGTTAAGGTGGTAAATTTGGGGTTAACATATTCGATAATCTGCTCAATGTTAGTAATCACCACCGATGTTGGGCTGTGCTCCACCGCTAAGGATAACTTTTTTAATTTTTGGCTGTTTTTTTGTAATAAAGAGTCTCGCGTACAAGCTTCTGACATGTCTTGAATATGGATTAAGCAATGCTTAACTTGTTGCGAAGTCCGAATGGGCAACAGCGTTATTTGCTGTTCAACAAGCTGATTACTGGCACCACTATCTTGGTACAATGGCAGTGGGTTTTTATGCAAAGTATTAGATAAAACCGAGGACATGCCTTGGGTGAGTGTTTTATGGATCAGCGAAATTAATGGGTTGTTAGTGGCTAAACTCAGCGTATCAATCAAAGGCTGATCGAGTACCTTGTCACTGCTAATGCGCGAGGCCTTACTGACCCAGCGATTCCAATGGATAATATTGGTGTCAGCATCGACCACTATTATGCCAGTGTTGATCCGGTTTATTAAGTCGTGTAATAAGTCTAAGTCCATAACATAATCGCTTATAGTTAAAGTTGAACTGCAAGGTACTTATTTAGTTCAGTTAACAACGAATCCATTGAAGCTGCCGTCATCACAAACGAAACCTGACCACTTATTAATTTGTTAGGCAGCGAGAACGTCATTGACAGCATTAATACTAAGGCATCATCACCTAAGCCGAGGTGTTTGCTGTTCATAATGTAGTCGATGGTGCCTGAGCGTAAATGCGGGATCCCGCCCTCTAATTCATTATTAAGAATCTCGCCAATACATCCAAAACAAGCATTTAAAATGATATTAGAGACTTCTTTTAGCGCTTCGTGCTCTAATTCACTGAGTATATCTAACGATACTTCACTGCCTAAAATTCGCCGAACCAATTCAAGGCTGCTTTTTTCGCTAAAAAATAAAAAAGCATTGCCTGAAAACTTACCCTCAAACTCTTGCTCTACTGCATCTAACTTACGATCTTCAGGATTCGAGAGTAATTTTTGGGCTTGTTTAATATGCATGCAATCTAGATAGGGTACTGACAAAAGTATTTCATCATCTAACATCTCGCTTAAAGCTGCAGCAGCATTGCCCATGCCAATATTAAACAGCTCACCTAATGCATCACGTTGCATTTCCGATAATTGAGTCGTTGACAAAACATTAGGCCTGTAATTGGATAAACTGAAGTAACTTCTCTTCGTTTATTGGCTTATTAATAAACTCAAGACCTTGATCTCGAGCTTGCGCTTTAAGGCTTTTTTGAATGTTGGCTGAAATCATCCCGATGTGGGCAGTTGGTTGTAAATCTCTTAATTGTGGGTAAAGCTCAATACCAGTCATGCCCGGCATATTATGATCTAAGGTAATAAGATCAAAGGCTTGTTCTGCGGCTAGTGCTAACCCATGTTGACCATCGACAGCTTCAGTGATCTTCCACTGCGTAAAGTGAGTATTAATGATTTTACAGATAATCATTCGGCTCAGTTTACTATCGTCAATGATTAAACAGTTCTTTACTTGGCTCATCGTCTACTTCCTTGTATATGTAACGATTATTGGAATATTCTAAAAACGAATGCCAGCAGCTAAACATCTAGTAGTTAGATCTAGTGCTTAGCATTCTTTCTTAGTATTAAATAAAGGTAGCAAGAAAGAACTCGCTTGATCAAGTACCTTATTTTTTTGTGATACTAAAAGACTAATAGATCAATGTAGTGATCTTTCAGCTGGCTGCTGTCGATAAACTTAAATTGAAGGTTTGATATTTGTCTGTTGCTGGGGGAGTCAGTTAATTAATAGTTACTGGAATGAGGTCCCAGCAACTATTCTCACTTGTACTAATCAGTGGGTAATTTGGCGACATTGAGCTGATTAAATATATTGGTCAGCCTGCTCAATTGCTTCGTTGTAGCAATGCCAAAACGCAACGCATTTTTTTCATCACACAGCCGGACATAAACACCTTGCTGACATAGCTGTTCGAATATTTCACTGGCATGATCAAGTTTAACGGTTTTAAACAGCACGGTGCCGCTGATGTCATTATTGAACTGTTGTTGCAATAAAAGCTCGAGTTGCTCAGCCAACTGGTGCAAATCGGCTAACTGCTTTTGCTGCCAATTTTTGTTTAATAATGCCTGCGTGGCAATAAACTGGGCCGGACCGTTCACTTCCCACGGACTTGATAGCGCGGTGATAGCCTCGAGCCAACGCGGCGCGGCGCTGACAAATCCAAGTCTAATGCCTGCTAAACCGAAAAACTTGCCGACCGAACGAAATACCATTAAGTGGTCGTTGTCTGTGAGATCTATCAGACTTTGACTAGGGGTGATCACGTCCATAAACGCTTCATCAATGATTAGCCAGCCACCAAGTTGCTCAATGTTGGTGAGTAAATCAGTTAAACAGGCACGTGAGTAGAGTTGACCCGATGGATTATTGGGATTGATCACAACGACCACACAGCGGGCTGTTAATTGTTGTGGCTGTGGCAGTTGATCATAAAGACATATTTGGTAATTGTGTTGCTGCCAGGCTTTTTGGTGTTCTTTGTAGCCAACTCGAGGTAACCATACCTTGAGTTTGTTGCCTAAATGCTGCTGACATAGGGTTGGTAACTTACTAATAATGCTCTGACTACCGCTGGTGGCCAGAATATTGTGGCAGCCATAATAATTTTTAGCCGCAGCAATGAGTTCGGAGCTAGGTTGCGGTAGCTGTTGCCAAATTGCCGTTGGGATCTCAGGTATCGGATAACAAAATGGACTAATCCCGGTTGATAAGTCTAACCACTGCTCGCTTGGTATTTGATAATCAAGGGCAATTTTATGCAATTGACCGCCATGGATTAAGCTCATAATAAAACATCCAGTATCAGAAGAAGGGAAGTATAACCGGCGACAAAAATAATCAGCGCGTTGCCAACAAGGGTTAGACTCGGTTCGACATCTTTAGTATTTACCGGCTGTCCTGCGCCCAGCGTTACCGAGGTTATCGTTTTGCCATGATAACTGGCGCTGCCACCAAGCTTAATGCCCAGTACGGTTGCACCTGCCGCCATTACCCAACCACCATTGAGGCTTTTGTATTGGCGTCCTTGCTGTTTGGCATTGGTTAATGCGGGTCGTAATTGACCTTGGCAGGCATAAAGTAGCGCGGTAATTTTGGCGGTCGGCCAGCCAAGCACGTCATCCATTCTGGCGGCAAACCAGCCAAAGTAAATAAAGCGTGAATTTTTATAGCCCCACATTGCATCTAAGGTATTGGCTAGGCGATGTAAAATGACCAACGGCGCGCCGCCAATTGCAAACCACACTACGGTAGCTATTACGGCATCGTGGCCGTTTTCTAACATCGATTCAGTGGTAGCACGGGCAATTTGTTGTTCGGTTAGCTCACTGGTATTGCGGCTAACAATATACGAGCAGTAGTGGCGTGCTTGGTTAATATCGCCAGCGAGCAGTGGCTGTAGAATTTGCCGCGCATGTTTAAGCAGGCTGTTATAGCCAATCGCGGCATATAAAATGAGGCAGTCGAGCAACCAGAATACCCAGTTATCTTGATATAAAAAATAATACAGCAAGGGCAGCGGGGTGGTTAAAGCAACCCAGCCCAATAGGCCGAGCAGCCGAGTCATTAAAGGCGAGTGCTCGTTTATATTGTTATGATCTGGATGAGCGCGGTTTAATCGTTGTTCTAGCCAATTGGTTAAATTACCAAAACCAACTAACGGGTGAAACTTTTTAGGCTCACCCAATATTTTATCGAGCAGGCAAGCAATAATTAAAACAATCGCACTAGTCACTGCTGGTCACCCGAACTTGATACCGAGTGTAATACTGGGTTTGATATAGAGTTTGACGCTGGCGTGCTAACGATAAACTCATCACTGTCGTGGCGGTAAGTTATCGCATAAACATTGCAATTACCGTAACTGTGGCCGGGTTGATCAAAACGCAGATATTGGGTTAAAAAGTTACGTAAAATATCACCGTGGCTAACAACTAAAATAGCGGTTTGTTGGTGCGTTTTAGCGATATTGGTCAGTGCCGCGGCAAATCGCTGAGCACTGGCTAGGCTCGATTCGCCTTGGTTTGGTGCTTGGCTGCTAACTTCATTTAATACCTCGTTAAACAATGGCTTATTCTTTAAGTCGCTATATAACTGCCCTTGCCAATCACCGAAGTGGCGCTCGGCTAAATCAGCACATTCGATCAACGGACACGCTAAATGTTGTTGGGCTATTTTTGCTGTTTTTAGCGCGCGAGATAACACCGAACTGGCGATTAATTCTATCTGTTCGTTGGCAAGTGAACGGCCAAGTATGCCCGCTTGTTCGACCCCAAGTTCAGTCAGAGGGCTGTCGAGCTGGCCTTGAATTTTTCCCAATTTATTCCATTGGGTTTGACCATGGCGCGCAAGTCTGAAATGGGTCGTAAGAGCGTTGATAACAAATTCCTTGGTATTTTAGTAACATCAATATCGGCGGCACTCTAGCATATCTAGCCATGCTCGAACAATTACGGATAAAGCTATAACTTAGGTGCTATTTTCTATTATCATAGCGACTAGATTAATCCGGAGCCTCTTGATGGCAATGTCTCAGCGCAGATTTTTAACTAATAGCGACCTAGAACAGGTTTTGTCGCTGATGTATCGCGATACACTTGAACTGTTGATCACGCTCTCTGATCCGCAAGCCAAGGTTAGCCCGTTGGCCAATCCGCATTATCAGCGAACCGCGCAAGGATTTGTTTTTAGCTTAACCGAAATTTACCAACAAATTACCTCATCATCGGCGCCATCTTTTAATCAATATCGCCGCATGGTGTTTGCCAGCCAACTCAATCAAGACTTATTGCCTCATCAGTTAAAGGTGATTAGCCATCAGATCGAGACATCGACTAATACGCCCTTATATTGTTTAATAAAGCTTGTTAAATAACGCTAACAGCAGCCGCCGCAGGAAATAAAAAATGAACGAAGTAGAAAAGCACCTTAAAAAATCTCAAAACCGTAAAAAGAAGGTCGACCAAGGCATTGCCAAGGCTAAAATAGAGCGCGGCATTATGTTGGTCATCACCGGCAACGGCAAAGGCAAATCGACTGCGGGTTATGGCATGGTTAGTCGATGTGTTGGTCACGGTAAAAAAGCAGCGGTGGTGCAATTTATTAAAGGCAAATGGGCTTGTGGTGAGCGCGATTTACTTGAGCAGCACGGGGTTCCTTTTGCTGTGATGGGCACAGGGTTTACCTGGGAAACCCAAAATGCTGAGACAGACAAAGAAGCGGCGCTTAAGGTGTGGCAACAAGCTAAGGTATTTTTGGCTGATCCGAGCATTCATTTAGTCTTGCTTGACGAGTTAACTTACATGCTCAGTTACAATTACTTGCCACAAGACGAAGTGCTTGAGGCGTTGGAAAATCGCCCATACGAGCAGTCGGTTGCAGTAACAGGACGCCGTGCCAGCGATGAATTAATTGAGTTGGCTGATACGGTAAGTGAAATTAAAGATATTAAACATGCCTTTCGCGCCGGAGTGAAGGTGCGTCAGGGTGTTGACTGGTAATTAGTGATATGAGTAAAGAATTTAAGTCATCTGACCGTGATGTGTTAGAGCAAATCATGCGTTTGCGACGCGACGTGCGCGGCAACCGTTTTATCGATAAAGCGATGCCTGATGACATTGTAAATCAGTTATTAGAAGCGGCATTGCTGGCTCCTTCGGTGGGTTACTCACAGCCGTGGCAATTTGTGGTGATCCGCGACCAAGCCATAAAACAGCAAGTATTCAATTCCTTTACGGTTGAAAATAATAATGCCAGCGAACTGTTTAGTGGCGCTAAGCAGCAAGATTATAAGCAATTAAAACTCGAAGGTATTCTAGAGGCCCCAGTCAATATTGCAGTGTTTTATCAGCCAAGTGACGGGCCTGTGTTAGGCCAAACCAGCATGGCCGAGATGGGACGTTTTAGTGTGGTTTGCGCGATTCAAAATCTGTGGCTAATGGCGCGGGCGTTAAATGTCGGCGTTGGTTGGGTTAGCATTGTTGACCCACAAGTGGTGAAGCAAGCGGTTAACGCGCCAGAGTCGAGCCAATTAATTGGTTATTTGTGCATTGGTTATGTCAGCGAATTTCTAGACGAACCTGAACTGAAAAAAATAGCGTGGCAGCAACAAAAACAGCAGCAAGATGTGGTGTTTTATAACGGATTCTAATTTTGTCATTATATTTGAGTCAATATCTGAAATAACAATACATAAAAAGGCCATTTCGTGGTAATTTAGCAACGAGTTTTAGGTGCCGAATTATTTGGATAATCGGGAAGTAGGTGAATAGTCCTACGCTGCCCCTGCAACGGTAATGGTTGATTAATCGTTAAGATAAATAACCTAAGTCCGGAGACCGGCCTAACTACATCTTACGTTATGACAAGCAGGGTGACTTGTCTGCTGCGAATTTATCGAGCCTTAGGTTCGAGACAATCTGTGTGCGATACATCCCATTAACGAGGTATTGGCCGCAATGTTCAGGATCATTCCATGTTTTCATGCAATGGGGTGCTGGCGTTTGCTGTTTTTATCCGTGCTCGTCATTAGTTATGTTAATTATATTATCAATACACAATGAAAAGGGTTTATGATGTCTACATTACCGCTTAAGCAACAGACCTCGTCGTCTGCTCAAATCTCTCAGTCTGATATTTCAACTGCTCAACATGTTGCCGCCTTTGCCTTTGGCGCACTTATTCTGTTTATGGTTGGTTTTGCCTCAATGCCACAGGCACACAATGCTGCTCACGATACTCGACATTCAATGGCTTTTCCTTGCCATTAAGCAAACTTGGTTAATTTGAAGTTTTCTTTTTTGTCTGGTTTAGTTTTGTCTAGTGTTGTGGAGTTTTAAGGTATGTTTCGTCGATTAATTTTTAGTGCCGTTTTTGTTGGCATTCTTAGCGGGGTGATCTTTAGCGCGGCCCAACATTTTACCATTACGCCAATTTTGCTCGCCTCCGAGGTCTTTGAACAAGACGAGCCCGGTGATGCCCATCAGCATCACACTGACATGGCAATGGCAATGGCACCCGCCCAGGCCGCGCAAGAGTGGGCACCAAGCGATGGCGTAGAGCGCAGCAGTTATAGCGCTGGGGCTAATATATTGGCCGCGATTGGTTTTTCTAGTATCTTTTTAGTGGTGATGAGCCAATTAGTATTGCGTAAAAAACTTGAACTCAACGTCAAAGTTGGGGTGCTTAGTGGCTTGTTAGCCTATGCGGTATTTTTTGTGATCCCAAGTTTGGGTTTACCGCCTGAAATTCCAGGTTCTAGTGCCGATTTACTTAAAAACAGACAGTCGTGGTGGTTAATGGCCGTGGTTGGTGGTGCATTCGCAGCGCTGGTTATTATCTTTGCGCCACTGAAATATAAAGCGCTGGGACTCATTAGCGTCGCTGTGCCCTTTATTATTGGCGCGCCGCATTATGATGGCCCAATGTTTAATCATCCCGACCCACAAGCGGTAGCTAGCCTTGAAGCCTTGCATCAGCAGTTTATCGTCGCAACAGGTTTAAGTAATTTAATTTTTTGGTTAGTGCTAGGTCTGGCAGCTACTTTACTGCTTAAAGTTTGGGTTTATCGTCAACCTGCAACCAAGCTAGCTAATGACTAAATTAAACTTTCCGTTTAGCGCGGTCACCGGTAATCAGCCCTTTAAACTGGCTTTAACTTTATCGGCCATTAACCCCGCCATTGGTGGGGTATTGGTTAGCGGTCCGCGTGGCGCGGCTAAGTCGACCCTAGCCCGAGCTATTGTTGACTTATTGCCCTGTGAGTCTAACTTAATCAACTTGCCGCTTGGCACCAGCGAAGAAATGCTCAGTGGCAGCCTCGACTTACAGCAAGTGCTAAATCAACAGCAGGTTAAGTTTAACCCTGGTTTATTGGCGAAGGCTGACCAAGGCGTGTTGTATGTTGACGAAGTTAATTTACTGGCCGATCCCTTGGTTGATCTATTGCTCGACGTTTGCGCCAGCGGCATAAATTACGTTGAACGTGACGGCATTAGCCATCAGCATCAATCACGATTTATTTTACTCGGCACCATGAATCCCGACGAGGGCCAATTGCGTGCTCAGCTGATTGATCGCTTTGGTTTGTGTGTTGATCTCGATGAAAAACTCGATATTGGCCAGCGGATTGAGATTGTGCAATTACGTGAAAATTTTGATCGTGACCCACAAGCCTTTATCGACTCTTATCAAGCACAGCAAACCGCGTTGCAGCAACAAATTGACGTGGCGAAAAAATTAATTGCCACTGTGGTGGTGAGCCTTGAGTGTCGCACCTTAATTGCGACGCGCTGTCAGCAAGCCAATGTTGATGGTTTGCGCGCTGATATTGTGTGGTTAAAAGCCGCTATTGCGCACGCCGCGTGGTGTGGCAAGGCACAAGTAAGCGCCAGCGATATCGATGCAGTAGCAGAGTTAGTGCTGAGCCACCGCCGTAAAGAATCATCACAAAACTCTTCATCTAATACTTCACCTGATACACCGCCTAATGTACCGCCGCCACCGAATAAGCCGCCTTTTAGTCGGCCGCCATCGGTAGCGCCACCCTCGTTCGAGCCGCCAAGTTCGCCAGAGACCAAGTCTGATTCAAACACTGACTCGACATCGGGCACTAGCAACAACAGTAACGATGGTGACTGGGGGGCAATGAGCCCGCAGCAGCAACAAACATCAAAGATTGCCGAGGTATTATTGGCCAAGACCGCTGCTGTTACTAAAGCTATTACCAAGCCTGTTGCCACTAAAATTGCCAGCAACAATAAGCTTGGTCAGATTGTCGGTGGCCAAAAAAAATCGGCTCAGCGTCAAACCAGCCCAGTAAGTAAAAGCATTGATTGGTTTAACACCTTAGCCAACTCGCTTGGCCAATGGCCATTGCCAAAATTATATTTTAAGTCCGCTAAAGTCGGTCAGCCGATTGTCCATTTAGTACTGCTAGATACCTCAGGTTCAACCTTGAGCAGTCAGCAGTTTGGCAATGCTAAAGCGGTGGTTAAGCAAATCGCCGAGCAGGCTTATCAGCAACGGCAGCAGCTGGCGATCTTTGGTTTTGGTAATCAACAGGTTCAACAAATTTTGTCGCTCCAAAAAGCGCCGAAGCAACTTGATTCGTTACTTGCGAGCTTAAGCGCTGGCGGCGGCACACCATTAATCGAAGCATTAAGTACGGTAAGCGATTATCAGCGCCAGCAACTGTTGGCTAATCCGAGCATCAGCTTTCGTAATTACTTAATTACCGATGGTCGAGTGAGCCAGCAGGTTAACCAAATGAAATTACAGGGCCAAACCACGGTGCTCGACGTTGAAGTGGGGGCGGTAAAATACGGCCGTGCTCAAGAAATTGCCCAGCAGCTTAATGGCGATTATTTGCCATTGCCAGCATGACTTTTTTGTTAGGAACACACACGAAATGACACACGCTTTATGTCCTGCCCTGATCATGGCTGCACCAGCCTCGGGACAAGGTAAAACGACGATTACCGCCGCTATCGCCGCGATGCTTACGCGCCAAGGTCTAGTGGTGCGAATTTTTAAGGTTGGGCCCGATTATCTCGATCCTAAAATCTTAACTCAAGCCTCACAGCAGCCCGTTGAGGCGTTAGACATGTGGATGGGCGGTGAAGATTACTGCCAAGACAAGTTATATCAAGCCGCTGGCGAAGCTGATCTTATTTTAATAGAAGGCGCGATGGGTATTTTCGATGGCACGCCATCGAGTGCTGATTTAGCCGCTCGTTTTAATATTCCGATTGCCTTGGTATTAGATGTCAAAGGCATGGCCCAAACGGCTGCGGCTATCGCGGTTGGTTTAGCTAACTTTCGTGATGACATTAGTTTTGCCGGTTTAATTGCTAATCGCTGTGGCAGTGAGCGCCATGCCTCGCTTATTCGCGATGCCTTGCCTAACACATTGCCGTTACTCGCTACGCTTAAACGCAGCGACGAAGTATGTTTGCCTGAGCGTCATTTAGGTTTAGTGCAAGCCGAAGAAATGGCACTAGAACTTGAGACCATCTTGAGCGCAGGTGCCGATTGGGTGGCTGAATCTGGTTTAGCTAACTTGCTTGAGCAACTAACGCCCGTTGCGTTTGAGCCAGTGCTTAATCAACAATCAGCGCCAATTGAGCCATTGCTAGCTGGTAAAACGATTGCGATAGCCAAAGATTCTGCCTTTAGTTTTATTTACGATGCCAATTTACGTTTATTACGCGAGTTAGGTGCTGACTTAGCATTCTTTTCGCCGCTTAATGATCAAGAGATCCCTAGCGCTGATGCAATGTGGTTGCCCGGTGGTTATCCGGAGCTACATGCCGAGCAATTGGCACAAAATAGTGCCATGCACCAAGCAATGAACGTCTTTGCCAAGACTAAACCTGTGTTGGCTGAGTGCGGAGGTTTGCTTTATTGCTTAACGGCTTTAACGTCGCTTGAAGGGCAGCAATACCCAATGACAGGTTTGCTTGCTGGCACTGGTGTTATGCGTGAACGTGGCGGTTGTCAGGGCATGCAAACGGCGATGTTTCCAGAAGGGGCGGTGCGCGGGCATTCGCATCATCGTTCTAAAGCTATTGATACTCCAGCGCCAGTGGGGGTTGGCAAGCGTCCTTACCACCCCGCGCCCGGTGAAGATATTTATCGCAGTGGCTTGGTCACTGCCAGTTATATTCATTTGTTTTTCCCATCAAATCCGCTGGCGATTAGTCAGCTATTATTAGGCACAGGTAACGTCGCATGATCTTTGAATTATTACCATTAATCTTGTTAGGCTTTAGCCTTGGTTTATTGCACGCGTTAGATGCTGATCACGTCATGGCGGTGTCGGCATTAAGCAACCAAAAGCCAAGTTTACGTCAAACCGTTTATTTTAGTGCTAACTGGGCACTGGGGCATGGCGGCGTTTTGTTAATTGCTGGTGGTCTGTTATTTGGTTTGGGCATTGCTATTCCAGAAACCTTACAGCGCGCAGCAGAAATGTCGGTTGGGGTCCTATTAATCGGCTTAGGCTTGTATTTGTTCTGGCAGTTTAGGCAGCGTGCGCTGTCGGTAAAGCCTCATAGCCATGGCGATCTGACCCACACTCATTTACACGATGATACCCATGTCGCCGATCAAAATAAGCCAGCGACTAAAGACGGTCACTTACCTGTTATGGTTGGTATGGTGCATGGTTTAGCGGGTAGCGCGCCAGCATTAGCGCTAGTGCCATTGGCAGGCAAAGCGGATATGACAGTCGTTATAAGCTACTTGTTGTGCTTTTCGCTGGGCGTGATGTTATCAATGATGATGTTCGGACTTGGCCTAGGCTCACTGCAAAAATTATTATTAAAGCGCAGCGAAAAATTATTGCAATTTAGCCGTGGCATCGTCGCCTTAATGTCAACGGTGCTTGGCACTGTTTGGTTATATCAGGCTATTTAATCAATGTGGCCCGAGAGTGAAGAAAAGCCCAAGCAACTAAAAACCGGTTTAACCACCGGTTGTTGTGCGACTGCCTGTAGTGTCGCCGCGGCTTATCATTTACTTGACCAGCAACTCATTACCATTAGCGAAGTGACCTTGCCACGCGGCAAAGTAGTAACACTTGAAATCATTAGCAATACCAAATTATCGGCGAGCCAAGCGCGGGCCGAAGTGATTAAAGATGCTGGTGATGATCCTGACGCGACTCATGGCGCGACCGTTTTTGTTGAGCTGAGCTTAATCGCAGAGCCGGGCATTGTTTTTAAGGCCGCCAGCGGTGTTGGCACGGTGACAAAAACGGGCTTAGCTTTAGCGGTTGGTGAACCAGCGATTAATCCGGTGCCACGAAAAATGATCACGGATCACCTAACCGATATTGCACAAATGTTTAATTACGCGGGTGGCTTTGAAGTGGCTGTTGGCGTGGTTAACGGTGAAGAAATTGCGTTGAAAACCATGAATGGCCGCTTGGGCATTCTAGGCGGGCTGTCAATTTTAGGGGTGTCGGGCATTGTTCGGCCATTTTCATGTTCTGCCTACATTGCGTCTATTTATCAAGGTATCGATGTCGCCGCGAGCAATGGCTTTCGTCATATTGCTGCCTCAACAGGCAATAGCAGCGAAGCGGCCATTAAAGCCTATTATCAATTACCCGATACCGCGTTGATTGAAATGGGCGACTTTGCTGGCGCGGTAATTAAACAACTCAACAAAGTGCCAATGACTAAACTGAGTTTGTGTGGCGGCATTGGCAAGGTCAGCAAATTAGCGCAGGGCAAATGGAATCTCCATAGCAAAGTCGCGGCAATCGACTTTGATTTCTTAGCGCAGTTGGCGGCGGAACTCGGCGGCGACGATTGCTTGCAGCAAAAAATTATTAACGCCAATACCACCATTGAAGCACTGCAACTGTGTTACGAGCAGCGGATAGATTTAGCCAGCGCGATTTGCCAGCAAGCTTATTTGCAGCTGCGGGCTAAATTGCCCGAAGCAATGGCGCTAGAAGTCTGGGCAATCAATCGCCAAGGTCAGCTGATTGGTTTTGGTGGGGTCAATACCCCATGAAGTTATTATTACTCGGCGGCACCGCCGATGGTCGCAAACTCGCTGCCCAATTACACCAGTTACCGCAAGTTGAGGTGATTTATAGTGTCGCGGGTTTGGTGCGTCAACCGATCCTAGATTGCGCGGTCATTAGTGGCGGCTTTACTCAATTTGGCGGGCTCGAGCAGTATATTAAGCAGCATCACATTGACGCTATTTTAGATGTAACCCACCCGTATGCGGCGATAATGAGTAACAAGGCCAGCGTGGCGGCGCAAAGATGTGATATCGCATATTGGCGCTTTCATCGCCCTGAATGGCAGCCAGTAGCTGGTGATAATTGGCAACAATTTGAACAGGTAATGCAGTTGCCACAGCTAACTCAGGGTTATCAGCGGGTATTTTTTACCATTGGTCAGCTTGAACAAAGTTTGGTCGAGCAGCTCGACATTAGTTTAATGGCGGGCGCTCAGCGACATCTGGTACGCACGGCTGTGCCATCAAAGGTTGTTTTGGGGCAGGGCATGCACTGGCTTAAAGCCATTGGGCCGTTCAACGTTGACGATGAAGTGGCCTTAATGCGCCAGCATAAGGTTGATCTGCTCGTCACTAAAAATAGCGGCGGAGCTTCTACCTACGCCAAACTTGAAGCGGCACGTTTATTACAAATTCCGGTTTTAATGCAAAGCCGGCCGTCACCGCCTAATGCCGATAAGCTTTTTATCGAGCCAGCGGCGGTGTTGCAATATATTACAAAGAAAATACAACATGAATAATTACGAAATTAATCCACAAAGCATCGAGCAACAAAGCTTTATTCAGATCCGTGAGTTAACTCAGCTTGATCATTTGAGCATTGAGCAACAACAGGTGGTGATGCGAATTGTTCATAGCTTAGGGCTGCCAAGTGTCAGTGAGCTAGTGCAGTTTAGCGCTAATGCTTGTCAGCAAGGGCTGGCAGCAATTAGCAATAATGCGACTATTTTATGCGACGTTGAAATGGTTAAGCAGGGCATTACCAAGCGGATGAATGATCTGCCGACCCAGTGTTACCTTAATGATCCGCGAGTGCCTGCGTTAGCAAAATCGCGTGGCGAAACCCGAACCATGGCGGCCTTAGATTTTTGGCGCGATGAGCTGGCGGGCAGCATTGTGTTAATTGGCAATGCGCCGACCGCTTTGTTTCGCTTACTGGAAATGATCCGCCAAGGCGCGGGCAAGCCCGCATTGATTATTGGCATGCCCGTTGGTTTTGTTGGCGCAGCCGAGTCGAAACAAGCATTGTGGGATAGCCATCTTGAATTGGGCATTGAGTGCATTACGTTGCTCGGTCGTCAAGGCGGCAGTGCCGTGACCGCAGCCAGTTTAAATGCTTTGTTACGTTGTTCAATTGGCGAGTTATATTAAATGGCCACTAACGCAGTAAACCTTAATATATCAATCGATGTCATTGGCCTTGGTGTCAGTGACGAGGCGTTATTAAGCCCGGTGGCTGCTGCTGCAATCGAGCGCTGCGTGGTGGTTATAGGTTCACTGCGTCAGCTTGCGACCGTTAGTCATTTGCTTGGGCAGCAGCAACAAATCGAATTACCAAAATTAAGCGAGCTTAAGCAATTGCTGGCTGCATATTCTGAGCAGCAGGTGGTGATTTTAGCCTCGGGCGATCCTCTTCATTATGGCATTGGTCGTTGGTTGGTTAAGCAGGTTGGTCGCGAAAATCTTAATTTTCATCCAGCGGTATCGAGCATTCAAGCGGCTTGTCATCACCTTGGTCTGGCGCTGCAAGATGTTGAAGTATTAAGCCTGCATGGCCGCGCGGTAGAAAAAATTCGCCGCAGCTTTAAAGCGCAGCAGCACTTAGTGATCCTTACCGATCAACACAGCCAGCCAGCGCGGTTAGCGCAAGAATGTATTGATAATGGTTTTGGCGACTCTACTTTATGGGTGGCTGAAAATTTGGGTTATCCACAGCAGCAAATACGTCAATTTAGTCCGCAGCAATTACTAGACGATCCTAATTTAGTGTTTGATCCTTTGCATGTCACCGTGATCGATGTGCAGGGCGCGGGCATAAGACCGCAGTTTCCGGGCTTTGACGATACCCTATTTATTACCGGCCAACCCGATGGCAAAGGTATGATCACCAAGCGCGAAGTACGGTTAATGATCCTATCTTTATTAGCCCCTGCGGTTGAGGATATTATTTGGGATGTTGGCGCGGGTTGTGGCAGTGTTGCGATTGAGCTGGCCTATTGGCAACCGCGCGCGACTGTTCATGCCATCGAGCATCATCCGCAGCGTCTTGAATGCCTAAACGCTAACCGCGATAAATTTGGGGTGGTTGCTAACCTTAAAATTATTGCTGGACGCGCGCCGCAGCAATTAAGCGATTTGCCCGTTGCGAATAAGGTATTTATTGGCGGCAGTGATGGCGAGCTTACGCCGATATTGCAGCAGGTATGGCAGCAACTTCCGGTTGGTGGTGTGTTAGTGGCGAGTGCGGTGACCGAGCAAACTAAGGCCCAGCTAATCGCGTTTAGTGCTAAACCAGCTGACAGCGCGGTGGTTGAAACAATGCAGCTAGCGGTGAGCCGTGGTCAGCAGTTGGCGGGACAGTTAATGTATAAACCGAATTTCCCGGTAACCTTGTTCAAAATAATGAAGTTAAAATAAAAAGATCACATGCCTGTGCACTTAATTCAGGCAGCGATTAAATAAATAGGTTAGCAGGTTAAAGTAAGCAAACAGTTACTGGAATGGATACCAGTTCAAGCCTCCATGGATGGATTTACGGCGAGTTGAGCGTCTTTATCCTGTTGACCTGAAGCACCCAATAAGCATGAACAATTAACATGATCAAATTAGGAGTAACGCGTGAGCGGTAAATTTATCGGGGTTGGGGTTGGCCCCGGCGATCCTAAACTAATGACCTTAAAAGCCTATGAGTTAGTGAAAGACGCCGCTGTGCTGTGTTATCTCACTGACAGCAACGGTGATTCACAGGCTAAAACAATTGCGCTTGGCGCCGTGGGGCAATTAAACCCAAACACGCTTGAGTTGCCAGTTATAATGCCAATGGCTAAAGATCGAACCTTAGCCAATGCCGCTTATGATCAGGCCAGCATTGAAATTTCAGCGCAATTAGCCGCTGGTAACGACGTGTTATTTTTATGCGAAGGCGATCCTCTGTTTTTTGGCTCGTACAGTTATTTACTTGAACGCTTACAGGGCGAATTCACTTGTGAAGTCGTGCCTGGTATTTCGTCGGTTAATGCGGCAGCTTCAGCGCTTGTTGCGCCGCTGACCACGTTAACCGACTCGTTTGCGGTGGTGAGTGGCCGTCACAGTGACGAGTTTTTACGCCAAACGTTAAGCACTTACGACAGTGTGGTGATCATGAAAGCGGGGCAATCGCGGCCACGTATTTTAGCCGCACTTAAGCAGACCAACCGCAGTAATGACGCCAAATATCTTGAATACATTGGTCGTGATCAGCAATATATTGAGCAGGACGTTACTCAGTTGGCTAATCAAGCCGGGCCTTATTTTTCGCTGTTTGTGATAACCCGTCGGGACAAAACCACTCGATGATTAAGATTATTGCGCTGACAGAGGCTGGTTTAGTCTTAGCTAATAAGCTGGATCAGACTTTTAAGCAGCCCAGCGATAAGAACAGAGATGAGCATAGTGCTGAAAATAATGCTGAAAAGAGTGCTGAAAAGAGTGAGGTGTTATATAAACCCACACCTTTTGCTGACACTGTACAACAGGCCTTTAAGGCGGGTGATGCGCTGATTTTTATCTGTGCCACTGGCATTGTGATGCGCACGTTAGCGCCAGTGCTTGAAAGTAAGCTCAGCGATCCGCCAGTATTGGTGCTTGATGAAGCCGGTGAATTTGTTATTCCGCTGCTTAGTGGTCATCAAGGCGGCGCTAATGAGTGGGCAGCCCAAGTGGCCAAGCAGCTGAAATCACAGTTGGTCATTACCACCGCAAATCCATACCTAGCGCCAGTTTATAGCGTCGGCATGGGTTGTGAGCGCGGCTGCAGTATTGATGATTTACAAACGCTATTAGCGCAATGTCTTGAACAGGCGAATTTAAACCTGTCGCAAATCACGCATATTAATAGCATTGATATTAAGCGCGATGAAGTGGGTTTAATCGAACTGGCTAAACGTATCGACAAGCCTTTTTTAACCTGGGATATAGAGCAGCTCAGCAGCGTTGAACATTTATTAAGTACCAAGTCAGATTATATTTTTAGTGTCGTTGGCGTGTATGGCGTGGCCGAATCGGCTGCGTTAGTTGACGTGATCAAACAAACGGGACAGGCAGGGGAGCTAGTCCTTAACAAACAAAAATCGGCAACGGCCACTTGTGCCATTGCCCGATCTTATCCAATAGTTAAGAGAAGTTATGAGTAAATTATTTTTAATTGGCACCGGTCCCGGTGATCTCGATTTAGTAGCACCAAAAGCACTAGCGGCAATCAAGGCAAGTACTGATTTAGTCGCCTATGGTCTTTATTTAGATCTTTTAGGTCAGCTTTGTGATGGTAAAACCCATCATGACTTACCGCTTGGGCAAGAAATTAACCGTGCTCGCTTAGCATTAGACCTAGCGGCCAGCGGCAAAGCAACGGCGTTAGTATCTAGTGGTGATATCGGCATTTATGCCATGGCGACCTTGGTGTTTGAGTTAATTGACCGCCAGTTACAAGGTTTAGAGAATAGCCCGCAATGGCTAGATGTCGATATTGAAACCATTCCTGGTATTTCGGCAATGCAGGCTGGTTCAAGCAAGGTTGGCGCGTTACTGGGCCATGACTTTTGCACCATCTCGTTATCTGACTTGTTAACGCCGTGGCAAACAATTAAAAAACGCATTGAATGCTGTGCGCTTGGTGATTTTGTGGTGTCTTTTTACAACCCTAAATCAATTAAACGTGATTGGCAGCTTGGCGTTGCACGCGATATTTTACTTGAGCACCGTCCAGCAGATACCCCAGTATTATTAGGGCGTCAGCTGACTCGTGACGATGAGTCAATTACCTTAACGACGCTTGGTCAGCTCAATGTTGATGATGTTGATATGTTTACCATGGTTACCGTGGGCAACAGTCAGTCGAAGCACATCGTAAATGGTGATAAAGAGTGGCTGTATACGCCGCGAGGATATGACAAAAAATTATGACAGTTTATTTTATCGGTGCGGGGCCGGGTGATCCCGAGCTCATTACAGTTAAAGGCCAGCGACTCATTAATGCGAGTCCCGTGGTCATTTATGCGGGTTCATTAGTGCCACGGGCAGTGATGGCCGACACTATTGCCAGCCCAGAATTTATTATTGATAGTGCCAAGCTGCATTTGGATCAAATTATTGATCATATCAAGCAAGCCAACGATCGTGGTCAAGATGTCGCGCGAGTGCATTGTGGCGATCCGGCGTTATATGGCGCCATTGGTGAGCAAATGCGTCGACTCGACCAGCTTGGTATCGATTATCAAGTGATCCCGGGTGTCACAGCAATGGCCGCTTCAGCAGCGTGGCTTAAGAAAGAATTAACTCTTTCTGGCGTATCGCAAACCATTATCATGACCCGTTATGAAGGTAAAACACCCTTCCCTGAGCGTGAACGTTTACCGGCATTAGCGGCGAGTGGCGCGACCTTGGCAATCCATTTGGGCGTAACCAAAATTGCTAAAATCGTTGATGAGTTATTACCATTTTATGGTGCAGACTGTCCGGTTGCTGTGTGTTATCGCACCTCGTGGCCAGATCAAGATCAGGTTACTGGCACGCTGGGTGATATCGTTGAGAAGGTTAGAGCCAAGAAGTTTACTCTTACTTCATTAATCTTGGTTGGTCATGTCTTAGCGACGCAAGAATTTGATGATTCGTACTTGTACGATGCAGCGCAGCCGAATATCTTTCGGCCGCCAGAGAAGTAATATTTCAGATATGGCAATGATGACTCATTAATTTTCGCCAGCAGCGAATGAGTCATCATGCTTTTTTGATCGATGCTTGGTTGAATTCGCTTATCCGCAGTTGCACGACGTTTTGACGGTTTTACATTATACGTAGAGTTGCCTTTATCATCGGTATGACCAACTACAAAAATATTGAGGCTTTTACTTTTTCTCAATACCTCAGTAATAGCCTTCAATGCGGCATCTAACTCAGACTTTGTTATAGCTAAAAAAGAGTGTTGTTATGACTAATAACAGCTGGCTAAGCGATAGCTTGTTTTTTATAAATAGACTAATAAATCTAGCTGCTGTTGTGATAAAAACAAGGTGCTAAGCAAACGTGAACTTTTGAGAATAGATAGCTCAAACTGTGACAATATAGGCGTGATAAAACTGTGGCAAGGTTGATTAACTAGCCCAGCCGAAGCTGAGCTATTTAGGGTGCTGTATTAAGACTTTTTACAAGTAGGCACCCGATCTGAATTAAGATCTTGTTGTTCTTGCTCGATGATCTCGCTTGGGAATTGCGCCATAAAACAACAGCAAACATTGTCATTAATCATGGTGCGTGGACCATGTGGGTGAGCTATGTGTTTATACGGTGCATGGCTGTGACCATGACTGTGGCCATGATCATGCGAGTGCGCGTGATCATGTGTGTGGCTATGATCATGGTCGTGCGCGTGATCATGTGCGTGACTATGATCATGGCTGTCACTAGCTTCTGGCTGATATTCGGCATGGTGATGATGGACATCAATCTCGCCACGCGCTAAGCGATCTTTAAAGTCTGCCATTAGATTTAGTTGGCTCGACTCGCTATCAATGGTTTCATTAATACGCAGCTCAAAGGTATTGATCACATGATCTTGGGCGCGTAGGTAGTCGGCTTTAAGAAATTCTACCTGTGGATTTTCTTGTGCCACTTTATCAACATAGGCATAAATACGGTCAATTAAACGACCGCCAAACAAGAAATAGGGCGCGACCACTATTTTCTTAAACCCTAGCTTTAATGCCATTTCTAAACCACGGCCAACCGACGGAAAGGTTACGCCAGAATAAACAGTTTCAGACCAGCCAAAGCCAATATTTTCACACACGGTGCGGGTTAATTTAGCGGCTTCTGCATTCGCTTCAACGACTGAGGTACCACGACCAACGACCACTAACATCGTGTCATATAACTCACCAGCGGCTGGTGTTTCGCTTAAGCCCAACGCTTCAAGAATACGCTGCTCAAATGCGCGGATCATTTCATTCTCTAGGCCCAATTCGCGGCCATAACTAATCTCTAGTTGAGGATGTTTTTGCTGATAGGTGGTTAATACCGATGGAATATCATTTTTGGCATGAGTCGCCGCAAATAACATGCCTGGAACCGCATGAATTTTTTTAACACCCTGCGCTAATAAACGGTCGAGTGCGGTATGAATATTCGGTGCTGAATACTCTAAAAAACCATAATCGATCTTAAGACTTGGGTGGCGTTCTTTAAGGCCTTTGGCCAATAATGAAAACTCTTGTTCAGCTATTTTTGCGCGGCTGCCGTGACCACAAATTAGTACGCCTGAATCATCACCAAGCGATGCGATATCTATCATAAAAAAACTCCTCTTTGGCGCATTATAACTTCTTCTCAAGCGTTGTCCTACTTCTTCTTAAGTGTTGACCTATAAGGGTCTTAATAAAATTGTTAATCCTTTGTACATGGCTGCTCATTCAACTTATAATTGCCGCCATAAATCTTAAATATTCTGTTTTTTTGGAGTCACACCATGCAGTTGAAAAAAATTCCGGTCACTATCATCACTGGCTTTTTGGGCAGTGGTAAAACCACCCTATTATCAAACGTACTTAAGCAAGCTACTGGCAAACGCATTGCCGTAATTGTTAATGAGTTTGGTGAGCTAGATATCGACGCCGATCTACTGCGCAGCTGTCCATTAGATTGTGACGATGAAGCGGCTCCTGCAACGGGTGAAAACGGTATTTATGAGCTGGCTAACGGCTGTATTTGTTGCACGGTTGAAGAAGAGTTTTTACCGGTAATGGAGCAGTTGGTTGCGCGTCGTGACGACATCGACCATATTTTAATTGAGACCAGCGGTTTGGCCTTACCAAAACCTTTAGTGCAAGCATTTAACTGGCCGCAAATTAAGCAATACTGCACCGTTGATTCTGTGATCACGTTAATCGATGGTCCAGCGGTTGCCGCAGGACGTTTTGCTGACGACGCTGATAAAGTGCAAGCACAGCGTTTAGCTGATGACAGCTTAGATCATGATCCTAGTTTACAAGAATTATTAGAAGATCAACTTAGCGCCGCCGACTTAGTCATTGTCAGTAAAAATGATCTGTTAGATCCCGAGCAGCAGAAAAAAATTGAAGCAGTCATTAGCGCGCGTGTACCAGCGGCGGTAAAAACGATTTATATTGAGAATGGCAACATTCAGTTAGACGCAATTATTGGCCTAGAAGCTGCGGCAGAAGACCACATTAATCACGTTCATAACCACCACGATCATCACCATGATCACGGCGGCGAGCATTCTCATGCCCATGATCATTTTGATTCGTTTGTGATCACATTAGGTGAGGTCGATGGCGAGAAGTTGCAGCAGCTGTTAGGCGAGTTATTAAATTCACACAACATTTATCGCGCTAAGGGTTTCGCAGCCTTGCCAAACAAGCCAATGCGCCAAGTAGTACAAGCGGTTGGTAAGCGACTTGATGTTCATTTTGATCGGATGTGGAACAACGACGAAGCGCGTCTAACCCAATTAGTGTTTATCGGTAAAGATTTGGTTAAAGCTGATATTGAAGCCGCGTTAGCACCTGCTGTGATAAAAGTGACTGGCTAATGCATTTATTGGCGGCACAACCCGGTGGTTTCACCGATGACGAGGGCATTATTGATCTGGCCCAGACTCCGGCGCCATTAGTTATTATGTGTGCCGCCGACAGTTCACTCGCCGCGCTTGCTAACGGCGTAGCGGCATTGCCGCCGCAATATCCTGAGGTGCGAATTGCCAACTGGATGCAGTTATTAAAACCTGCGGCTTTTGATCTTTACCAACATAAGGTGTTAGATCATGCTCAGGTGGTGGTGGTGTCATTGCTCGGTGGTAAAAGCTACTGGCAATATGGCTTTGAGCGCTTATTAGAATGGGCGCAGCAAGACAGTAAGCGGCAGCTAATTTTAGTGCCGGGCGACGATGTTGCCGATCCTGAACTTAGCGCCGCGTCTACTGCATCGCCAGAAATAGTGCAGCAGGTATGGCGCTATTTACGTCAAGGTGGCGCTGCTAATATTGAGCAGCTTTATCACTTTATTGGTGACCAATGTTTGCAATTTCCCGCCCAGTGGCAGCCACCCCAAGTATTACCCAATTGTTTGTTATATATGGCGGCGAACCAGCGCCCGCATCCGGTGGTCAGTCTTAAAGATTGGCAACAGCGTTGGCAAGCTAATACCTGCGTAAATGCCTGCGATAATGCCAGCAATAATACTCGCGCGGATGACGTCTCACCCGTTGCGGTTATTTTGTTTTATCGTAGCCATTTGCAAAGCGCCAATACCGAAATGTTTGATGGCTTAATTGAGGTCATTGAACAGCAGGGCTTAAACCCGCTGCCAATCGCTATTTCATCGTTACGTGATCCTGAGTCAATAAGCCTGATTAACCAGTTATTGGTTGAAACACAGGCCAGCATTATCGTTAATACAACTGGCTTTTCTTGTCATCGCGCGCCAAGCCCAGATTTAAGCTCGCAGCCGAGTCAATTTGAATCGCCTTTTGCGCTCGACATTCCGATTTTACAATTGCTACTCGCCAGTAGCACCGAGCAAGACTGGCTCGGCAGTACTCGTGGCTTACATAGTCGCGACATGGCGATGCAGGTGGTGTTACCTGAAATGGATGGCCGAATTATTACCCGCGCGGTCAGTTTTAAAGCCGCCGCTCATTATGATCAACGTTGTCAGTCGTCGGTGGTTAAATATCAATTGCACACTGAGCGTGCCGAATTTGTCGCAAAATTGGCGGCTAATTATTGCAAGCTAACGACTAAAGCTAACAAAGACAAACGCTTGGCATTAATCGTTGCTAATTACCCAACCAAAGATGGCCGAATTGGTAATGGCGTAGGTTTAGATACGCCGCAATCAACGGTCAATATTCTCAATAGTTTGGCGCAAGCGGGTTATCCGGTGGCGGATATTCCAAGTGACGGCACCGGATTAATCAAAGAGTTGCTTGGCGCTGTCACCAACAACCCTGACACGCTGCATCATTTACCTTGTTGGCAAAGTCTGGCGTTAAGTGATTACCAACATTATTTTGAGCAATTGCCGCCAGCGAACCAGCAGGCTATTTTGAGCCGTTGGGGGCCACCGCAGCAAGATCCAAAATGTCGCGATCAGCGTCTGATGATCTCGGGTATACGCTTGGGTCAAACCTTTGTTGGCATTCAGCCAGCGCGCGGCTTTAACCTTGATCTCGCAGCCAATTATCATGATCCCGACTTAGTGCCACCGCACAGCTATTTAGCCTTTTATTTTTGGCTACGCCATATTTATCAGGTCGATGCGATCGTGCATGTTGGCAAGCACGGCAACTTAGAATGGTTGCCGGGCAATGGCATTGCGTTATCGCAAGAATGTTGGCCAGATTTAGTGCTGGGGCCAATGCCAAATTTTTATCCGTTTATTGTTAATGATCCTGGTGAGGGCGCGCAGGCCAAGCGGCGGATCCAAGCGGTGATCATTGATCACTTAATGCCGCCAATGGCCCGTGCTGAACTCTATGGTGATCTCGCCGATCTCGAACATTTGGTTGATGAATACTATCAGGCAATGGGCATGGATCAAGCGCGCAGTCAGTGGTTGCGTCAGCAGATCATTGACGCGGTAAAAAGCAGTAATTTGGCCCAGGAATTAGGCGCTAGTAATGATCTAAAAGATCAAGCAAGTGATCAAAAAACCGAAGATCAATCAAATGATCAAATGCTCGATCAGCTCGACGCTTACTTGTGTGACATTAAAGAAGCGCAAATTCGCCATGGCCTGCATCGGCTGGGTCAGTTACCGCCAGCTGACAAAATCGCTGAAACCCTAGTCGCATTAATGCGCTTGCCGCGTGGCAAGGATCATATTAGCCAAGGTATTTTACATAACTTGGCTGAAGATCTTAACTTAATGATCGCAGGTCAGATCTTCGATCCTTTGGCCGCAACGGGTGTTGAGTGGCAGGGCAATCGGCCGGAGATCCTATCGAGGATCAGCACGAGTTTATGGCGTACCGACAATGACAGTCGCGAGCGACTTGAACTATTGGCACTGCAATTAATTCACACTTATGTGCTAGGAGAAACTGGCTTAGATCATACCGACTTAGATCAAAATGAGTTAGGCGATCAAAGTGGATCCGGCGATCAAAAATGTGATCTTGATAAGATCACAAATCAATATCCACGAACCGCGGTGCAACTTAACTATATTAAGCAAACAATTTTAACGGTATTAGATCTCAGCGCCGAGCAAGAATTGTCGTCTTTGCTTAAAGGACTGGCCGGTAAGTTTATTGAGCCGGGGCCCAGTGGCGCGCCAACCCGCGGCCGCTTAGATACCTTGCCGACTGGGCGTAATTTCTATTCGGTCGACAATCGCTCCATTCCGTCGCATGCGGCATGGGCGCTCGGGCAAAAATCGGCGCAGGCGTTAATTGAGCGCCATTTGCAAGAACATGGCGATTATCCCAAGCAGCTTGGGTTATCGGTTTGGGGCACCGCCACTATGCGAACAGGCGGCGATGATATCGCTCAAGCTTTTGCCTTAATGGGTATTAAACCGGTGTGGGCAGCAGGCTCACAAAGGGTGATCGATTTTGAAATTGTGCCCTGCATGCTGCTTAATCGACCGCGAGTTGATGTCACATTACGAGTTTCTGGTTTTTTCCGTGATGCCTTTCCTAATGTCATGAAGTTATTTGATGCCGCGGTAGTCGCCTTGGCTCATTATCCGGATCCGGGCACTGACAACACCATCTTGCATAATGTTAAGCAGCGTCGTCAGCAGTTAATCGACCAAGGTTTGTCAGCGAGCGAGGCCGAGCGTCAGGCTAGTTATCGGGTGTTCGGCAGCAAACCAGGCGCTTATGGTGCTGGTTTACAAGGGCTGATTGATGAGCGTTGCTGGCAAGAGCAAGGGGACTTAGCCCAAGCCTATATTAACTGGGGCGGTTATGCTTACACCAAAGACGGTAGCGATGGTGTTGCGGCGCAATCGGCCTTTAGCCATCAGCTTTCAACCCTAGAAGTGGTGGTGCAAAACCAAGATAACCGTGAGCATGACTTGCTCGACTCTGACGATTATTATCAGTTTCAAGGCGGTATGACCAACGCGGTTGAGGTACTGTCTGGCCAGCAACCACAGATTTATCATGGCGACCATTCTAATCCTAGCTTACCGAAAATTCGGACGCTAAAAGAAGAGCTTAATCGGGTTATTCGCTCGCGGGTGCTTAATCCTAAATGGATAACTGCGATGCAAGAACACGGTTATAAAGGTGCGTTTGAATTTGCCGCCAGCGTCGATTACCTGTTTGCTTACGATGCAACTACCAATTTAATTGATGATTATCAATACGAAGCGGTTGCCGAGGCCTTAATTTTTGAGCCGAAAAACCAGCAGTTTATCAAAGACAATAACCCCGATGCGCTGAGCGAAATGGCCGAGCGCTTGCTCGAAGCAACCCAACGCGGAATGTGGCAAGAACCGGGTCAATATAGCGACAAGCTGCAACAGCTGTTAATTGAGTTAAACGAACAGCAAGAGGGCAGTTGATCAACGATTAATAGTAGCGGCTCGCATCAAGCTTAGCTCGGAGCGAGCCGCTACCCTTAAAACCTAATCATTACGACGCCAAAGACTGCATAATTTGTTTGACCGCTTTAGACAACTCGATCGATGAATTAGCGGTTTGCTGCGACAATATTTCAGTCGCCTTAATTTCACCACTAATCGCGGTCAACATCTGATGAACATTATCGCTAACGGCTCGTTGCTGCTGTGCGGTATCAGTGTTTTGACGGTTCATTTGATTGATCGAATCAATGGAGCCGCTAATAGTCGCCATGCTTTTTCCTGATTTGTTAATATTGGCAACGCAGATATTAGCCTGACTCTTAGCCTGTTTGGTGACAGTTTCAGCGTCGAGCGACTCTTGCTGCAAGGTATTGATGGTTGCTTTAATCTGCTTGGTCGATTCTTGGGTTTTATTGGCTAACGCCCGTACTTCATCGGCCACCACGGCAAAACCTCGTCCTTGTTCTCCTGCGCGGGCCGCTTCTATTGCGGCATTGAGCGCTAATAAATTAGTTTGCTCAGCAATGCCGGTAATGATTTCAAGAATTTTACCAATTTCATTCGATGCCACCCTTAAGCTCGATAGTCGGTTTAATACGCTGTCTAGTCCCTGAGCTAAGCTGTTGATATCGGTTATTGTGTTGTTGACCAATACTGTCGAACGCTCGGTTTCTTGGGTCATGACCTGGGTTTCATCGGTGGTTAATAAAATGTTATGGGCCACTTCTTCAACATTTGAAACCAGCTGGCTGAACGCATATTGCATCTGGACAATTTCACGGCTCTGACAAGCTAACGATTGATTATTTTGCTCGGCAACGACAGAGGTACTTAAGCTTAACGCCGACAAATCGCGTGATGAATGATCAACCCGGCCGATCATAGTGCGGCGCTGGGCTTGGTTCATTTTTAAATGGGTCATTAATTGGCCAGCACCACTGGTTGAATCTCCGTACAGTTCGTTAAGGATTGGCGAGTTGATGTGTTGCTTTGATTGCGCGATTAATTGGCGAAATGGCGCGATTAACATCCAGCCGATTGTTGCGACAACTAAACCCGAGGTTGCAGTAACGGTAGCGGCGGTAACTCCCGACAAATCAAACGCATAATTAGTTATAGCCGGGATCAGGCAACCAGCAATGACAGTGGCAGGCACCGTGGTGCTTAAGCGTAAATCTTTTAGTTTTATCCGTGATTTATTGTTGTTTAAACGCTGATATAACCGGGCTGCGCTAATAATGTCTTCTGCTAAGGGCTTAGTACGAACTGACTGATAACCCACGACCTCGCCATTTTCTTTCAGGGTTGTCACATAGGCGTTTACCCAATAGTAATCACCATTGCTACAGCGATTTTTTATCACGGCCATATAAGGCTTGTCGGCTTGCAGGTGTTGCCACATTTCAGCAAAAATTGCCGCTGGTACGTCTGGGTGGCGCACCATATTATGTGGTTTACCGATCAATTCGTGCTGGGAAAAACCAGCGTAATTAATAAACTCATCGTTACATAAAGTGATGTTACCTTGCAGATCCGTGGTAGAAATTAGTAAAGCATGTTCACTTAATACGACTTCGCTTTCAGTGATAGGTTGGTTATTTCTCATTGTCATTCCGAGCGGGTTAATTAAACAAAATAAAATGTAGTCGCTTGAAAATACAACACTTGTTGCTGCTACTTATTGATCCTTATCATTTTAGTTACTAACAGTGGTTAATTTTTAGCATAACTCAAGGCAAACTTATGCTTAGCCTTGAGTGCGTACTGGTCACTAACGATTAAGTAATGCCGCCTTGTCGAGGTAGCGTTGATACTCTTGTTGGGGCACCAAAGAGCCGCCAGTGAGCCAGGCGATGTGGCAGCTGTTGTGCATATGGGCTGTTAGCTGATGGCTGGTCAAATAGTGTTTTCCAGCAGCGGTATTAAGCATCACTGGGCCAAGGCACCCAATGGCGGCTGAAGGTTCAACTTCAACATTCTCAAGGGTCTTAAGCTGTAACAACTGTTGATAAAGTTGGTTGTCGGTTGCGGTATATACGCCAGAGAGTTGATCCCTAATTGCATCGCATACCCATTGTGATGCCGTACCCACCGCTAGGCCATCGGCGTCGGTGTCTATGGTTAAACCGAAATCGTAAACGGTGGCCGGGCTTGAATTTGGCGCGCCAGCCATGCCTAATAACATGCAAGGTGCTTGTACTGGTTCGGCAAAAAAACAATGAACATTAGCGCCGAATATCGCTTTAAGCCCAAAGGTAATGCCGCCGGGCGCACCGCCAACTCCTGCGGGTAAATAAACAAATAATGGGTGCTGAGCATCAACGCGAATGTTGGCTGCCTTAAGTTGCTCTTTTAAGCGTAAGGCTGCCACCGCATAACCCATAAATAACTTGGTTGAGGTTTCGTCGTCAACGAAATAACTGTAAGGATCAGCCTCGGCTTGAGCGCGACCTGCCGCGACGGCTGCGCCATAATCGGCATCGTGTTCAACGACCACCACGCCACGTTTGCGTAAACGATCTTTTTTCCATTGTTTGGCATCCGTCGACATATGAACCACGGCTTTAAAACCCAAGCTTTCGGCCATAATACCAATGCTTAAGCCTAAGTTGCCGGTGCTGCCAACGGCTAAGGTATATTGGGCAAACAACTGACGAGCGTTACCACTAAGCAGATTACAGTAATCATCATCAGTATTTTTAAGTAAACCCTGCTCAAGCGCGAGCTGTTCGGCAAAACATAACACCTCGTGAATGCCACCACGGGCTTTAATTGAACCAGCAATGGGTAATTGATGGTCAGCCTTTAACAGTAATTTTCCGCCCAATGGATTTATTTTTTGATTAAGTTTATCAGCGACTAAAATTGATGACTCGATGAGGCCGTTAGTTGGTTCAAGCTCGCTAAATAATTGTTCAAGCAGCGGCGCAAAGCGCGCGAGGCGTGCCGCTGCGTCATCTAGTTGAGCGCGGTCTGGCTTGGCAGGCGCTGTCGCACTGTGTTGATAACTGTTGTTTAGCCAGAACAAGGGCTGGCCGCTGCGGATCTGTTGTTGCTGTATAGCCGTGATGTTAAGCGAGGTCATAATAGCGCCTGATGAAATTGGTGTGAGGCTGATTTTGTGGTAGTTTAGCGATAAAAACAAACGATAGTTTCTTAACCACTGTTTAGAAAAACTAAACAGTTGTCCTCTAGTCAGTTACTGAGCCAATCATGCCTAAACCCAGTCCACGGATTTTTTCTGCATTAATCTATTTCGAGGCCTGTGGCCGTTTATTGAGTTTTTCGGCAGCGGCGCGCGAGCTGCACTTAACCACAGGTGCAGTCAGCCAGCAGATCAGGAAATTGGAACAACAGCTAGCGTTACAACTCTTTATTCGCCACGGACAGGGCGTAGAGCTAACACCAGCAGGTAATGAGCTGTTAGCGGTAATGCAACAATCCGTTGGATCAATTAGCGCAGTGTTGGCGCGGCTGCAGGTATCGCCCGCCAGTGACGTTATCCGATTAAAATCTACACCTTCATTAGTATTTAAGTGGCTTATTCCTAAATTGCAGCAGTTTAAAAATGAATTCCCACAATTAAAGATCGAAACTTACGCCGACGCTGCTTTACTTGACTTAACACGCGACGATTTTGACTTAGCAATCGACTATTCCACAGGTGATTATCAGCACGTAACGGCGACCTTGCTGATGAGTGAGCAACTGCTGCCTGTAGCGAGCCCTGAATATGTCGCGGGATTAGATCTGGCCAATCAGCAAGTGTGGGATCAAATCTCTTTATTACATGATTCAATGCCGTGGGCCGGTGCGGCCCGTGATGCGGAATGGCGTTATTGGCTGGATCGGTCGGGATTAAACTCGGTGGCCAGCGAGCAAGGGCATTATTTTAACCGTTCTGATATGGCGATAGCGGCGGCAGAGGCCGGATTAGGCGTGGCACTGGCGCGGCGTTCTTTGGTCACCACTGAATTGACCAGTGGTCGCTTGATTTCGCCGTGGCCGATGGTGGATTCATGCTGCGATTACTATTTATTGTTGCCAAAACGTCAGGTTTCTAATCAGCAAGCTAAGACTGCGCAAGCTTGGTTGCTCACTCAGGTTTAAGAAAAATTGCTAGCCGCTAGCAGCGTGTTATTGGTTCTGTTGACTGATCCGGGTCGCAAATTATTTATATATTTGCAATAAATTTAGCAGAACTAGTGCTCTTATGGAGCACCATCGATGGAGCTTTGCTCCAAGCTAAATTACTTTAAGTGACTAAAACTGACAATTTACAATTGATAAACATAATTAACTCAAGCCGACGCTTTTTTAACCAATAACGGCGTATTTAAGCTTGTTTGTTGTTTTTATCATTGATTAGCGATCCCAAATAACTAAAATTATCCCTATTTTAGTTAGAGTTGAAACTATTATTTTTATCGTTTATTTATATATTTGAGTCATTTTTAATGAAAAAATTGAATTAAATCAATTTTTGGGGCTGTTTTTGGCAAGTTCAATTACCTTGAGCTAACTTGACAATTTCATCACGAACTATTAAGTTATAGTTAATTGAACGTTCAATTAAAAACGATAAGGGGCCAGCAAGTGCCAAAAGTTGGAGTAAAACCTTTACGTAGACAGCAATTAATTGAAGCAACATTAGAGTCGGTGGCATTGCACGGGTTGCAAAACACCACCATTATCACCATTAGTCGAATTGCTGGCATGTCGTCAGGCATTATCAGTCATTATTTTGGTGGTAAGCAGGAATTAATTGAGGCGAGCATTAAACACATGCTGGATCAGTTGCAACAAGCCTTGCTTGAGCGTATTCGGGTCGACAACCTCAGCCCACACCAGCGTTTAATTTTAATTATAGAAGCAAATTTTACTCCATTTCAGCGCACACCAGTGGCGACCAAGACTTGGCTTAGTTTTTGGGCGCAGTCGATGCACAACTCACGACTCGCCAGACTGCAATCGATTAACAGTCGCCGCCTTTATAGCAACTTATGCTTCTCGTTCAAACAAATATTTGATGACCAACAAGCAATACATGCCGCAAAACAAACCGCGGCGATGATTGATGGGTTCTGGCTGCGCAGTGCGTTAAGCCCCGACCCAAAACAAGAATTTATATTAGCAGAAACACTGTGTAAAAAATTTATACACGATCTGCTAAAACAGCCTGGAGAAACACATGTCCCTAACAAAATATAATAACTTTATTGCCGGAGCTTATGTAGCGAATGATAGCGGCGAAACTTTCGATGTTATTAACCCCGCGACCGCCCAAGTTATATATCAAGTTGAAGTAGCGGATGAAAAAATTAAACAACAGGCAATCGCTAGTGCCAAAGTAGGTTTTGCTGCTTGGTCGGCGATGACCGCGCCAGAGCGCAGCCGTATTTTACTTAAGGCCGTTGAAATTTTGCGTCAACGCAACGACGAACTTGCGGCGATTGAAGTATTAGACACCGGTAAGCCTTGGCAAGAAGCCAGCGTAGTTGATGTCGCGTCTGGCGCAGACGCAATTGAATTCTTTGCGGGTTTAGCCCCAAGCATTGAAGGCAACCAGCAGCAAGTCGGTGACGATTTCTATTACACCCGCCGCGAAGCATTAGGTATTTGTGCTGGTATTGGCGCGTGGAACTACCCATTGCAAATTGCATGTTGGAAGGCGGCTCCGGCACTAGCGTGCGGTAACGTTATGATCTTCAAACCGTCAGAAGAAACCCCACTGGGCGCGTTAAAACTAGCTGAAATATTTATTGAAGCAGGCATGCCGCCTGGCGTATTTAACGTGGTGCAAGGTGCTGGCGAAGTGGGTGCTTGGTTAAGTCATCACCCTGAAATTGCGAAAGTGTCTTTCACTGGTGAAGTTGGTACTGGTAAAAAAGTAATGGCCGGCGCAGCGACCACCTTAAAAGATGTCACGATGGAACTGGGTGGAAAATCACCATTAATAATTTTTGACGACGCAGATGTCGACAATGCCGTATCTGCAGCGATGTTAGGTAATTTTTATACGCAGGGCGAAATCTGTACCAATGGTACCCGAGTTTTCGTGCAAAAAGGTATTTACCCTCAGTTTATCGAGAAGCTACTACAGCGTACCAATAACAACATTATTGTTGGTGACCCGATGAACCCTGACACTAACTTTGGCGCGCTAATTTCAGCTAAGCATCAGCAGTTGGTTTTAGGCTATATCAAGCAGGGTATTGACGGTGGCGCGACCTTGTTAACGGGCGGCACAGCACTTTCTCCTGACAATGCACCACAAGGTTATTTTGTCGCGCCAACAATCTTTACCGATTGCCAAGACGATATGACTATCGTGCGCGAAGAAATCTTTGGCCCAGTAATGTCGGTATTAACGTTTGATACCGAAGAAGAAGTCATTAAACGTGCTAATGACACGGAATTTGGCTTAGCGGCTGGGGTATTTACCCAAGACATTACCAGAGCGCATCGGGTTATTCACCAAATGCAGGCCGGTATTTGTTGGATCAACAACTACGGCGCATCACCTGCTGAAATGCCAGTTGGCGGTTACAAACAGTCGGGCATTGGTCGTGAAAATGGCTTAGCTACGCTTAACCATTACACCCAAATAAAGTCAGTTTACGTTGGACTTACACCGCTAGAAAGCCCGTTTTAATTAAGGCGCAGTGAAAGTTATTTGGCTGCTGCGTTGTTAGCGGCGGTCATCAGTAAATTGATTTTTGAAGAGAATACTATGAATACAGAAAATTACGATTATATCATTGTCGGCGCTGGTTCTGCCGGTTGTGTCTTGGCCAATCGCCTAAGCGAAGATAGTAACAACAATGTATTGTTGTTAGAAACTGGTGGCAGCGACCGCAGTATCTTTATCCAAATGCCAACCGCCTTATCTATTCCGATGAACACCAAAAAGTACGCATGGCAGTTTGAAAGCCAACCTGAGCCATTTTTAGATAATCGCCGGATGCATTGTCCGCGCGGCAAGGTATTAGGTGGTTCTTCGTCAATTAATGGCATGGTTTATGTACGTGGTCACGCCAGAGACTTTGACGAATGGCAGAGCTCAGGCGCGCAAGAGTGGGATTATTCTCATTGCTTACCTTATTTTAAAAAGGCCGAAACTTGGGCCTTTGGCGCTGATGAATACCGTGGCGATACCGGACCATTAGGGGTTAACAACGGCAACAAAATGGCCAACCCACTTTATAAAGCTTTTGTTGATGCGGGTGTTGAAGCCGGTTATTTCCCAACCGCAGATTATAACGGACGTCAGCAAGAAGGTTTTGGCCCAATGCACATGACCGTTAAAGACGGTGTGCGTTGTTCTAGCTCTAATGCTTATTTACGTCCTGCGATGTCACGTAGCAACTTAACGGTTATTACTCATGCTTTGGTTCATCAGGTACTGATCGAAGACAAAAAAGCCGTTGGCGTGCGTTATGAACGTAAAGGTAAAACAATTGACTTACGCGTCAACAAAGAAGTGATTTTATCGGCTGGTTCAATTGGTTCACCGCATATTTTACAGTTGTCTGGGGTTGGCCCGGCGCAAGTATTAAAAGACGCTGGCATTGAGGTAAAGCTCGACCTGCCAGGTGTTGGTCAAAACTTGCAAGATCATCTTGAGTTCTATTTCCAATTTAAGTGTAAAGAGCCAATCTCGCTTAACGGCAAATTAGGTTTGTGGGATAAGTTCTTAATTGGCGCGCGTTGGATCTTAACCAAAGACGGTTTGGGTGCGACTAACCATTTTGAATCTTGTGGTTTTATTCGTTCAAAAGCCAATGTTGAATGGCCAGATCTGCAATATCATTTCTTACCTGCAGCAATGCGTTATGACGGTAAAGAAGCTTTCGCAGGGCATGGTTTTCAAGTACATATTGGCCATAACAAGCCGAAAAGTCGCGGCAGTGTTAATGCGATATCGAGCGATCCTAAAGCGCACCCACAGATTAAATTTAATTACCTAGAACACGAAGACGATCGCGAAGGTTTTAGAGCCTGTGTTCGCCTGACGCGTGAAATTATTAACCAGCCAGCACTGGATAAGTACCGTGGCGATGAAATTCAGCCGGGTACGGCTATTCAAACTGATGAACAAATAGATGCTTTTGTTCGCCAGTCGGTTGAAAGCGCTTATCACCCATCTTGTTCGTGCAAAATGGGCGAAGACGAACTTGCCGTAGTCGACTCGCAAACACGAGTTCGTGGCATAGAAAATTTACGGGTGGTTGACTCGTCTATTTTCCCAACCATTCCTAATGGTAATCTCAACGCACCAACAATTATGGTGGCAGAGCGGGCAGCAGATTTGATCCGCGGGAAAACAGCGTTATCACCAGTAAATGCCGCCGTTGATATTGTGCCAGATTGGCAAGAGCAACAGCGACCAGCAGCACCAAAACGGTCAGAACAATAACGGCCAAATAATAGAAAAACTACCAAAAATATTAATAAGAAGAGGGGAAAGTTATATGATTATCGTAAGTCACGCAATTAGTAGGGGGTCAGTATTATGACAGCTTGGTTATCAGCAGGAATTATATTTACCTTCGTAGCTATCGCATTTGTGCTATATCGTTGGGGTAATGTCCGCTGCATCGGCGTGACGCCGGTTAAAACATTTACGTTTATTGCAATACTATTTACGTCAGGACTTGATGTTGGTTTAATCATGTTCCCATTAACAGAGTTTGCCGGTTATGCCGATTTAGCGGCAAGCCCTGAATATAGCTTTACTAATCCGTTAGCGATTGAGTTTGGTTTTTGGGCATTTTTAATCTGGGGCTTCTACTTCCTGACTTGTTTTTACTTTTGCATCATTGAACCGCGGGTTAAGTTTTTTGAATTGCCGTTAATTAAATTAATTAACAATGTCGTGATAATCGGCACCTGTGCATTCACCGCTTACCTGTTGTTAACCAATTTGCCTTGGTACATGCCACAAGTCGGCGATGGTGAAACCATTGTCTCGACCTTTTACCTGATCGTGTTCGTGGTTATTGCCGCAGCGGTTTATTCAAGCACCAGCATTCGTTACGTTCGAATTTTAAGCTTGGCGACTACATGGGCTTTCCTTGGCCTGATTGTTGTGATGTGGGCCGGCGCGTTCCTGACCGATGTTTCAGGTGTTAGTGAGTTTGTAACAACCTTCGCCATGCTTGGTGGTTACTTCGGTAACATTCATCAATTCGTATTGCCACTTAATGATTACCATGAGTTTTATTTGTTCTGGTGGTTTGCGTGGAGCATTATGATTGGTCAGTTTACCTCACGTTTTGTGGGTGGTTTACGTACTTATCAGGTGCTAGCTGCAATGATGATTATTCCGTCAATTCCTATTGCCGCTTGGTTTACCGTGTTGTATTACTACAGCAGCAACAGCCTTGATATGACTGGTTTTTACAACCTAGCCATGGTGATTGTTGGCATTACCTTTGTGGTTAACTCGCTTGATTCATTGATCCGCTTGTACACCGACAACCTTGGCTTAAGTGTCGCTAAACTGGGTAAAGTTAAGTATATGGTCGGTAACGTTGTTGCGTTAAGCCTGCTGACTTTACTGTTTAAGCTAGACTTCTTGCAAATCCAATGGGTTGGCGCAGTCGTTATCGGTTTATTCTTTGCTTGTTTAGGGTACATCTTAGTTAAGAAGTACCAGAGCGTTAGTGCCATTGAGTCTTCTCCTGAAGAAAACGAAATGGACTTTAAGAAAATTGATCTACTGAATTAATCCTTACTTTAATTCTTGTAGTACTTATAACGGCCCCTTTTATTGAAAGGGGCCGTTTTTTTATCCATTTCAGTATTGTATCGGCAGCAAATATTAGTTAAGTTTCTGTTTAGCCAAACACCTTGGCATTGTGCATTAGTTATTTAGCAAGGATCCCTCTATGTACTCAGCTTTTATGCCGCTAATTTCATTGTTTATTAGCTGCTTTTTACTATTACTTGGTAATGGTTTAATTAACATCTTATTGCCGGTTCGAATGGGCTTAGACGGGATCCATACCGATACTATCGGTATGATTGTTTCGCTGTATTTTGTTGGCTTATTGCTGGGGGCTTATTTTAGTATTAATTTAATTAGGCAGGCTGGGCATGTCCGAATGTTTGCGGGTTGTCTGGCGTTAGGCGCCGTAAGCATTCTAATTTGCAGTCTTTATGCGGACCCATTGCTGTGGGGTGGCATGCGGGTGGTATTAGGTTTTTGCAATGCCTGTGCTTTTACTGCAATGGAAAGCTGGCTTAGTTCAAGTGCTAACAAAGAAACCCGCGGCAAGGTCTTGGCTTTGTATAACTGTGTCGCGTTGAGTGGTTTGTTTTTTGGTCAATTTTTTATGAATTTTGCACCTGTGCAAGAGACAACGTTGTTTGTGGTGGCTGGCATTATTTTATGTGGGGCGATGATCCCACTAGTACTGAGTAAGCAGCGCGGCCCAGAGCTTGAATCAATCGATGCAATGTCACTGTTGAACTTGTATAAAGCGTCGCCGCTGGGCGTGGTGTCGTGCCTTATTTCAGGTATTTTGTATTCCACTACCTTTAACTTATTACCGATTTTTGCTGGTGATTACGCCATTGTAGATTTTAATTTAACGCTTTATATGGGCGTGGCAATTTTCGGGGCTTTTGTTTTACAATTCCCGGTCGGTTATCTGTCTGATCGTTATGATCGCCGTAGCGTTTTATTGTGCTTGTTGGTGATATCAGCGGTGGTCGACTTGATGATTATATTCTTTGCGGCATCAAACTTTATTGTCGGTATTTTCATTGGCACCATGGTCACCAGTGGCATTATTGCTTGTACTTATCCGCTCAGTATATCTGAGACCTTTGATAAGCTGCGCCAAGGTGAGATGGTTGCAGCTATGGGCTGTTTAATCTTTACCTTTGCATTGGGTGGCATTATTGGTCCCTACGTCGCGTCGAAAGTTATGGCAACCTTTGGCAGTGTCTCCATGTTTTATTTTACCGCCGCTTTTCAGTTATTTTTGGCGACCTTTGTATTGTACCGAATGAATGCACGCCAAGCCTTGCCGGTTGAAGATCAAGAAAACTTTGTTATGCACAGCGGTGCAATGTCTTCGGCGATTGATTTCGATCCTCGAACCGAATATATCGAACCAGAACCTGAGTTTGGCGTTGAAGTTGAAGCGACCATGCTGGTGGCCGAAACAGATCCTGCTGCGGCGGTAAACATGGCGCTAGCGTTGGCTAAAAGCGATCCCGAGCTGGGGGTTGATGTGGCAGGGGCAATTGCGGCGTCTGATGACATTGACGTGCTGCGTTTGTACGAAGTGATGAAACAAACTATTCCAGAACAGATCCCTGAGATAACTCGGGTTCTGGTCATGGCACAGCCAGATTTTGGCTATAAGTTAGTGAAAAAATTGGCAGAATGGCACCCAGAACAAGTGGTGGAAATTGCTGCAGAAATTGGCCGGACATTACCTGAACTACGGGTTGAAATGGCACGAATAGCGGTTGAGTCGGCGCCAGAGACAGCGACTCAGGTTGCCGAATATTATGCTGAAGTGCTGGCCGAAGAGCGTGAAGCACTGCGACCTGCCGATCGCGATTATGACAACAGTGAAGAAGAGGCGGTTAACATTGTCTCGCAAATTTGGGAATCAGCCCCTGAAGAAGAAGCACTTGATGTGGCCGTGGCAATGGTCGACGCAATGCCAGAATCTGCGGTGTTAGTTGCCGAAGAATACATGGCAAGCCAATGTAACGATGAATATGACGAAGAGTACGATGCAAGCACCGACGACGAGCCAGTAGAGCAGGCACAAGAAGAGTATCAAGAGACGGTTGAGCTAGTATCACGTTTGGCTGAAGTGGCGCCTGAACAAGCGATGGATATTGCGGTAGCGGTATTAGAAATAAACCCAAGTTCGGCTTCTGAAGTGGTTGATGCAATAAGTGCCGGTAATGAGTCGATTGACGGTGAATGGGTTAATGCAATATCAGACAAGCCTGAAGAAACTTAAACAGACCAGTGGCATTGTTGTCACAAGCCACTAGCGCTGATTAGTGCTGCCTATTGGGCTTAATCGGCAAGCTTGGTTTGGTTTGTTTTTGCCACTACCGGATTAGCATACATTGCGAGTAACCAGCGTTGCTGATCTTGATCGAGCGGTTGTAGTCGCTCGGTTAAGTAACTAGGCAATGACTTGCTAGTATCTTGATCGTTAAGGCGCGCTTCAGCGGCAATATTACTGTCATACAATTTATAATTTTTAATGATTTGGCGATCTATTTCTGCCGCAATGGCTTTGCTATTCTCGTAATCACCGAGGATTGGCGTACCAAATTCGATATGGATTAGGCCTTTATGGCCAAGCAGACCCTGCGTAATACTTTTAAGATCTTCCCCTTCAGCTTTTTGGTAACTGCCAGTCGCTTCTATCGTTGCTAGCTCTTTGGCTTTGTCGCTATCGCAAGGATCGAACTGATAAGATATTGATACCGGGACAATATTAAGCTGTTCAAGATATTCGGAAATCGGCTGCTTTTTGTCTTTGTTAAGTAATAGCATTGAAATAAGTGCAGCATTGGTTTTGTCGATGCCATCTTTGGCTCGGCCTTCGCGCTGGGCGATCCAAACGTTGTGATCATTTTCAGTCAGGGTGTGATGAATATAAGCGGAAAGGTTTTTTGACGCGTTAAGCATGGCGCGTTTGGTATCAAGATTGCGCCGAACAATAAAACTTTTATTCAAACGCATTAAGTCAGCTATCCACGGCTTGCTCAGTAAATTATCACCAATCGCAATTTCAACCGTCGTTTGTTCGCATTTAAATAACGCCAGATTAATCAAAGCAGGATCTAATGCAATGTCACGGTGGTTGCTAATAAATAGGGTTGGTTTGCTCATGTCGAGCTGTCTAAGGCCGTTAAATGAAAAACCGTCGGTGCTCTTTTTGATTAGTTGACGAAGATATTTAGCAACTTCGCTTTGAATCGAGTCGACGGTGGTAAAACGTTTAAGTTTCCATTGCAGTGATAGCTTAACGAGAAGGCGGCAAATTTGGGGAAAAACACGGTAAAGCTTAGGAGTGGCGTAACTGGCAATTGAAGCTTGCAGTGCCGGTTCATTAATTAGTCGTTGAATAACCGGAACAACCTCATCGTCGCGATAAGGGCGAATATCATCAAACATTTATCTCTCTCGAATGTGCAGCTGTGGCAGAATTTTTAAGTAAGAGTGACTATTATGCGGATTTATTTTTGCTAATGATAGTGCTGTTTTTTTGCCCTTAACACCGCTGCACCATGGTTTTAAATAGGAATGTTATTGTCACAACAGCCAGCGGTAACTAATACCGAGCATAAATCGCAAGCTTAATCCTTGCCCCAGCTGAAGCTATCGGGTGAGTATTTAAATTCTAAGTTCGTGTATGGCCTTGGTCTAAATGGATCTTGCCAGCTTGGCAGGTGACCAGTTAGCGTGATTATAAAATTGACCGTAAATAGGTCAATATTTTTTATCAGTTCTATAATTAACAATTATTTCAATAAAAACCTCAACCTTGGATTAGGCATAGCGTTGCCTAGCGCTGTTAAACATTAGCGGGGACGTTTGATAATGGTAAAACAACGGCAGCAAATTTTGTTGATGTTACTGTTGTGGGTAACGTTGTTAACGCACACCGTGACAATTAGAGTGCACGCGTCGACACCTGATGTTATCCATATTGCGATTGCGAAAAATATTCCGCCTTACAGCTTTGTTGACAATCAAGGAGAGGTTAAAGGACTGCTGATTGATTACTGGCGACTGTGGGCGCGAAAATTAAATAAAGACATTGAATTTGTTTCAGTTAATTGGCAAGACTCGATCCCTGCCTTAAAAACAGACCGTATTGATATTCATTTTGGCTTGCTTGACGCTCAAGATTTTTACCCCTCTGGTGCCAAGGTTTTTCCATTCTACAAAGCTTTGACCCGTTATTATTTTAAAAAAGACAGCAATATTAATAGCTTGATTGATCTTAAAGGTAAACGTATTGGCATCATAAACATTCCGGTCTATAAAAAACATTTAGAACAAAAATTACCCTTCGCCACTGTGCTCAAGTTTAACTCGTTTGACGAGCTGTTTTTGGCGGCACAAAACAATGAAATTGATGCTTTTTTGAATGAAACGGTGACAACTTGGCACCAATTGGTCAGCCGTTATCAATATCAAGATTTTAAGGCGCTAGATGATTTTGAAGCAATTAACTTTTTTTACGCTCTTACTCAGTCTAATAATCGTGATATGAAATATTTAATCCAGCAGGGCATGAATAAAATATCAGAGCAAGAAATGATTAAAATCGAGCAACGTTGGATCTTTAATCAACAATTACAGTTATTAGCCAATACCAACAAACAAAGCTTGTTAAGCAAACAAGAGAGACAATGGCTGGAGCGCCAGCCAACGGCTATTCAGATTGGTAGTATCGATCAATGGGCACCGTGGATGTTGCGTGATAATTCCAACCAGAGAGTTGGCTTGAATGTTGATTTAATTAACCTAATAAACAGTAATTTAGGAACTAATATCGAGCTTAAGTATTATGTAATTTGGGCTGATGCATTAACCGATGTCATTAATGACCGGCTTGATGGTGTTTTAAGCTTGTCGAAAACAGCTGAGCGCGAACAAAAAATTATATATTCACCGAGTTATTATTACACGGCTCATGAGTTGGTGGTGCAACAGGATAATAATAGCATTACTAGCCTTGCTGATTTAGCCACAAAGCGGGTAGCTGCATTTAAAGGTCATGTACTGACCGAACAAATAGAGCAAGATATAGCGACTGCAGAAATCGTTTACGTCACTAGTATTAGCCAAGCGTACCAAATGCTAAAGGATAACCAAGTCGATGCCGCTGTCGGCACCCTTTTCGATCTAGAACAACTGCGTAAACTTGGATTAAAGGTTGCCACGTCCATTGAAAGCGATATCGGTAACTTGCATATCGGCATTGCTAAATCACAGCCGATGCTGGGGAAAATTATTACCAAGGGCATTAACTCGATCACCAGTCAGCAGCGCAGTTGGTTGTTTGACAAGTGGGTTACTTCATTTAACAAACAATCTAAATTTAGCGTGGCAGAGCACCGGTTTATTGCCAATAACACAACGATAACAGTTGGTATTGAGCCGTGGCCACCGATAATTTTTAGTGATGACGGTAAAAAAGTTAATGGTATTGTTGGAGAGTTATTACAACATGTGACCAAGAGCTCTGGTCTGTCATTTAAGCTGGTAACCGGAGAGTGGGCCGATTTATTAGCTGACTTTAAGCTGGGTAAAATCGACTTGTTACCTTCGGCATCCTTTTCAGAAAAACGGGCTAAATTTGGCCTGTATGGTGATGGTTACCTTGAGTTGGCGGCATCAATTTTTGTGCTTGAAACCTTAAATAGAATTGAGTCCCTTAGTGATTTGTCTGAGCTAACACTGGCGATTGTTAAAGGCGACGCCTTAATTGACCCGGTACAGCGTTTGTTTCCTGAGATTAACATTGTATTGACCCCAAATACGGCTAACTCAATTAGTCGGTTATTGAGCGGCGAGGTTAATGCTATTTTCGGGCTCGAAGCGGTAGTGGTTTCACAGCTAAAAAACAGTTTAACCACCGGGGTTAAACTGATTAGACAAACAGATATTGCAGCTGGCAAGTTGCATTTTCTTTCTCGGCTAGGCCAGCCTTTGTTGCAGTCGGTATTAAACAAGTCATTAGCGAGCATCGATAAATCGCAACGTTTTGAAATATTTGAGCGTTGGATTGGCCGTAGCCAATCAAAAAAATTATTAAACATTGCCTTTGGTCTAGGGCGTGAGCCTTATGTTATTGAAAAAAGACAAGTTAAAGGTATTGAGTATGATTTGTTAAAACAAATATTTTCGATCAGTAATATTGATATCGTCGCCACGAATGCATTGTCGATACCGCAACTAAATAGTGCGCTTGATGATTTCCCCTCGGTTGATGCGGTAGCAAATGTCAGTGAAATATCCGACAACCATTTTTATGCTGGTGGCTTTATTCACTTTAATAATGTTGTGATTACCAGTAAAGCCAGCAGGTTAGCGATAAATTCGCTGGCCGACTTGAAAGGCAAGTCGATTTTGGCGTTTGATAATGCCTATAAATATTTGGGCGATGAATATTTCGCGTTGTTTAATCCCCAGCAGCGTCCAGACTCATATCAAGAATCAGTGTATTTAGGGCGCCAGTTTAATGATTTATTATCTGGCGCGGTCGATGCGGTAGTAATTGATAAGACGATATTTCAATGGTTTGCAGCCAAAGCTGGCTATGGTGAGTTAGATCTGTTCTCTTTTCATCAAGTATTTCCTGAGACAATCGATTTAGGGGTTAATTTTAGAGATAAAACAACCCGAGATATCTTTAGGAAAAACTTAGCCGAATTAAAGCGTAGTGGTCATTATCAGCATATTATTGATGGCTACACCTCAGGACAAATAGTCAAAAAGGTAGAATTTAGTTCGATAGTGGCGGCGCTGGCCTCTGAATTTATGTTGTTAGAAGATAAATCTCAGCTGCAAGCAATTTTAGACTTGTTAACCTCTTTACCCTATATCAATAAAATTGAAGCTTTTAATACCAATGACCGCTTGTTATATAGCTCATCAAAGCACGTCTCTAAATTCTATCAGCAACGAGACAGTTTTAATTTGTATTCCGGGGTCGGAACCAAGGTCGGATACATCAGAGTTTATTTTGATGAGCAACAAGTGAAATTGCAGTTGGCGCAATCTAAATTAATTCCTGAGATCGCATTTTACAAAAAACTACCGCAATATCAGTCGGTGTGGGAGGTTTATCGGCGATTTAACTTTTTAGATAAACAAATTGAATTTAGTGCCCGCGAAAAAAACTATTTATTAGCACCGCCGATCCTGACTTTTTCAGAAACCAACTGGCAGCCACTTTCTATTGTGACCAATGAGCACTTCAGTGGCATTATGGCTGATTATTTGGCACTGATAACTCAAAAAACCGGGATCGAATTTAAGTATGTGCCTGAAACTGTTTGGCTTGATGCTGTAAAATCATTTAGGCAAGGAGATATTGATTTGCTGCCTGGTGTTGATGGTAATTTTTATGTTGATCAATCCAGCGCATCAACAGACAGTTACGCCAAATATAGATTGGCTATTGTCATGAACAAAAACGATGCTTATGTTGACGATCTTAAAGACTTAACAGGTAAAAACATTGCCTTGCCCAAAGGTCATGTTTCTTACAAATATATTAAAACTAATTACCCCGATCTGGAGATAACAATTACTGCAGATGTCAGCGCGGCATTGCAACTAGTGCGTGAGGGTACTGCCGATGCTTTTGTTGGGCATTTAGCCATTGCTGCTTTTCAAATAGAAAATAATTTTAACGGATTAAGTATTGTCGGTCAGCTCGATTTTGAGATATCACATAGTATCTTACTCAAAAAAGGGCGGCCCTTGTTATTATCTATTTTAAATAAAACCATCGCGTCGATTACCCCCAACCAACACCGAGCTATTCGTAATCGCTGGCTTAAGACCAGCAGCTCGACCGTGGTTGATTACCGCCTAATTTACCAGTTGGTCTTTGTCTTTTGTGTCATCATCTCGTTGATGCTGCTGGTTTTTAAAAAACTCTCTAAAGCCAAAAATTTAATTGAACATAGTCACATCAAATTAGAACAATCGTTAAGAGAGTTACAGCAAGCGCAACAACAGTTAGTAGAAACTGAAAAAATGGCCAGTTTGGGTGGATTAGTCGCAGGTGTTGCCCATGAAATAAATACCCCGGTTGGTATTGGTCTCACCGCGATTAGTCACTTTAGTGAAATAAGCCGTAAGTTGACTGAAAAATATCATCGTAATGCCATGAGTAAACGTGATTTTGATGAGTTTTTGGTGGCGACCGACGAATCGGCCAAAATTATAAATCGTAATTTAGAACGTACCGCTGATTTGGTTAAAAGCTTTAAACAGATATCGGTTGATCAAAGCTCTGACGAGCGCCGCACGTTTAACGTCAAAAACTATACCGATGAAATATTATTAAGCATTCACTACATCACCAAAAAATCTCAGGTCAAAATATCGCTGCAATGTGAAGAACAGTTGGTTATTAACTCTTACCCAGGCGCTTTTTCTCAAATTTTGTCGAATTTAATTATTAACTCAACTATTCATGGTTACCCCAATAACGAAGCCGGGCATATATCGATAAAAATAAGAGAGCAAGATGACAACCTTATTCTGGTTTATCAAGATGATGGCAAGGGGATTTCGCATGAAAATTTATCGAAAATATTTCATCCATTTTTCACGACTAACCGTGAAAATGGTGGCAGTGGGCTAGGGCTAAATATTATTTATAATATTATTACTAATCGACTGCTGGGCACTATTACTTGTAATAGCGAGGAGGGGCAGGGCGTTGAGTTTATTATTCGCTTTAAGATTATTAAAGGCTAGGAACGCAGGATTATATAAATAACAAGGGCGTAGCCTAAGCTACGCCCTACATTATCATCCCTGACACGGTTCATCCATAAACCAGATATAAAATAAAATTACATCTTTTGTCATCCTGACATTCCGATCCTTGGTCCATTTTGCGGTGACATCATCCTGACGTCGGTCTAAATCCTTTCCCTGACATTCAAGGTCAAATCCTTTGGCCTTGTTGCTCCTTGCACAATAAATATTATAGAGGATCGGCATTGCTTGCCATGGTCTTTAATAAAAAATTAAAACGGGCAGTTATTCTATTGGCTAATGTTTGTTATATAAGTAACAAAAACAGGTTGTTATATTTTTGTTGCTTGCTGATGTATTAATCAGCCTTGTATAAACTCACGTACTTGTGAGATATCTCGCACAGCACGCCGGACTATTTACGCCGCGATACTCTCAAGCAGTGATTACTCAGTAGAATTAACCAGCTGGCGTAGCTCTTGATTGTTGCTGTTGCTAGCGCCACCCCAGAGGTGCGCTGGTGGTAATTGCATGATGCCTTGGTCAAAAGCGAATGGCTGCTGGCGATCTTTGGCTAATAATAAGGGACCATCTAAATCGACGAATGCGGCCTGTTGCGCGATGTAATAAGCCGGCGCCATGGCTAGTGACGTGCCAACCATGCAACCAGTCATAATAATAAAACCTTGTTGCTGAGCCGCAGTGAGTAACTGCAAGGCTTCAGTGAGGCCGCCAGTTTTATCAAGCTTAATATTGATTGCCTGATAAAGCCCCGCTAACTTAGGCAAGTCGTCACTGGTATGGCAAGACTCGTCGGCGCAGATGGGTATTACCGAATTGAGCCCGGCTAATTGCTGGTCGTCGCAGCTTGGCAGCGGTTGTTCAATTAGCGCGACATTAAGTTGCTTTAGCTCAGGCAGCAGCTGCTTTAATAAGTCGATGTCCCACGCTTCGTTGGCGTCGATAATAAACCGAGAATTTGGCGCGGCAGCTGCAATAGCACGCATTCGCTCTAATACTAATTCACGGTCCAGCTTTATTTTTATCAGTGGGAACTGATGCAAGCTAGCGGCTTCTTCCGCCATTTTCTCTACTGTGTTAATACCTAAGGTTTGCGCGGTCACTAACGGTTTAACCGTGGGCAATGTTAATAGCTGGCAAACTGATTGCTGTTGCTGTTTGGCGGTTAAATCCCATAAGGCACAATCGAGCGCGTTACGGGCGGCGCCAGCAGGTAACAATGCCAATAAGTCGTGACAGGTCGTGTTATTAGTGAGCTGAGGTAGTACCTGTGATATTTGCGCCATCACCGACTCAACTGTTTCACCATAACGTTCATAAGGCACAGCTTCGGCCCAGCCAGTAAACTGACCGTCGCTTAGGCTAACCACCACAACCTCGGTTTTAGTTCTCGCGCCGCGTGAAATTCTAAACTCTTTGGCCAATGGCCATTGCTGGCGATTAATGGTGCCGCTTAATTGGCTCATTTTACTGCTCCACACTTATTTGATCAATAATCGCATTAACCCCGTGGCGTATTGGATCAACACAAGGCAAGCCCAGTTCCTGCTCAATGGTACGGCAAATATCTAGCGCCTCACTACTACTAACGCTAGACGTATTAATGCTAATGCCAATCACCTTGGCTTGTGGATTAGTTACCCGTGCCGCCGCTACGTTTAGCGCAATAGTGTCGGCTAATGATGGCAAAGCTTGCTGCTTAAGGCCACGCATTGAATCGCGATTAAGCACATGACAAACCACTAAGGCATCGGCTTGAGCGCCATGGAGTAAACCTAGGCTAACGCCAGCAAAAGCTGGGTGGTACAACGAACCTTGACCTTCAATAACGTCCCAATGATCAGCGCTATTTGCGGGTGATAAACCTTCACAAGCACCAGCAATAAAATCTGCCACCACACAATCTATTGCCACGCCGCTGCCAGCAATTAAAATGCCGGATTGACCCGTGGCACGAAAATCAACATTCATACCACGCTTTTTCATCGCGCGTTCAAGACTAAGCGCGGTATACATTTTACCGGCCGAGCAATCGGTACCAACAGTAATTAGGCGTTTACCACTGCGCGGTTCGCCGGTGCCTGTTTTAAATTTTTGTTGCGGATGGCGAATATCGATTAGCTGTAAATTAAGTTCATCGGCCAGCGCTTTAAGTTGCGCAATATCGTTTAATTTGTCGTGTAGGCCACTAACAATATCAAAACCATGGTTTAGCGCTTCGATTAAATAAGGGATCCACTCTGGGGTAATAACACCGCCGTTGTTGGCCAAACCGAGCACTAATGTTTTTGCCCCAGCCTGTTTAGCCTGTTCCATGCTCATGTCAGGTTGGCCCGTGGTAACGCCGCAGCCTGCTAAACGAAACTGACCAGTACACAGCTCGGGGCGCCAATCGGCGACACCGCGCGCCATTTTTATTGAAAAATCGTCGGTAGCATCACCTAAAAAGAGTAAGTATGGCGTTTTGATTTTCATTGGTCTGTTTCCTGCTGATTGGCTAAGGTCGATTAAAACCGACTAAAATTAACTAAAATTTATTAAGAGTGCCTAAAGTGGCTTGGCATTACTTTAAGCGAGCAACCAGCTCAGAGGAAATAGCAAGAATGACCCAGCCCATAACGTTAGGTTATGGGCTGTTACTTAGCGTTTAATTTTGGTGTAAGCCGTGATGGTGGGAATTGGACAATTGGGTCACTAACTCAAGAAAATTATTGGCAACCTGCGACAGCGGTTTATCACCAAGCTGCAAAGCTTTCACCTTAAAATTAAGTGCTGGCTCAATCGCGGCAATAGCGACCTTTTCGCTGAGGTTGCCCCGCGCGGTAAATTCATCAACCACACAAATACCCGCTTGTTGCGCCACTAACTGCGCCGCAATAAAATAGGTTTGCACCTCAATGGTCGGGTTAACGTTAATATTTTCTTGGGTCAGGCGGTTCCAAATAGAATCGCCCAGCGGGCCACTGTCGCCAATGCCAATCACCTCGTGTTGCTCAAGCAATTGCAAGTTAACCTGGGTTGGACTATCGGGCAGCCAGTCACGCGGGTAGATTAAAACCATTTGCGACTGGCAAACCAAATGCTGCTTAATGCCAGGCAAAGGTGGTGGCGAGAACATGAGCGCAAAATCAATCTTGTGCTCAATTAGCGCCTGTAACACTTCGTCGTAATGCATGGTTTTTAAATTAATGCGAACGTTGGGATGGCGCTTTTTATAACTGGCGACCGCCTGTGGTATAAGATCAAAACCCAAGGCGGGCGGCAAGCCAATAGTAATGCTGCCACTGGTTTTGTTTTTAATATTTTGGGCGCAGTTATCAACAGATCTAATCTGGTGATAAACCTTATCGACCTCACCAAAGAGTAAAACCGCTTCTTCGGTCGCAATTAAGCGCCCCTTAACCCGATCAAACAACGCAAAACCTAGTTGTTGCTCAGCATGGGCCAGCACCTTGCTAACCGACGGCTGTGACACATGCAAAAACTCCGCGGCATTAGTGACCGAGCCAGTAACATAAATGGCATGAAAAACTTCAATATGGCGTAAACGCATGGTGTGTTCCGTGTGATTGTTTTGGCGGTTATAAATTTGTGCTGACTCAGCGCTCAGCATCATTGCTCAGTAGCCTAGCACTTTTGCGCGCTGGTGGAATAGCGTTGCTAGATTGTTGATCCAAAATATCTTAATAACGATAGGTTCTGAATGAGATGTAGTTAACAAACGTATTATGTTAAGGTGCTGATTAATTTGGGTTTGTATCGGCATTTAAGATCGGGAAATGACAATGAAGGGAATGAATGTCAGCTAACTTTTATAATCAGCATGCCGAAAAACTGGCTCAGCAGTACCTTTCAAAAACTTTTGAAGAGGTTCACGCGGGTTGGCTGGCGCACCTTAATCCGTTATTGCAGCGAAGCGATGTTCGAATTCTCGATCTTGGCGCAGGCGCAGGGCGCGACAGTAAATATTTCGCCCAGCAAGGGCAAGGGAACAACCTTCAGGTCACCGCAATTGAACCCGCACAAACGTTGGCCGATATAGGCATGCAGCAAACCCAAGGGTTAAATGTTCAATGGTTATCTGATTCATTACCAGCGCTGAGCATTGTCACCAAGCAAGAAATTAGTTTTGATCTTATTTTATTAAGTGCGGTGTGGATGCATATTCCACAATCCGATCGCGCTCGCTCCATTCGCAAACTTGCCAACCTGTTAAAACCCGGTGGCAAACTCGTTATCTCACTACGCCACGGCCCCAGCGGTGACGAACGGGTTATGCACCAAGTTAGCGTCGACGAGTTAACTACACTCGCTAAAACCGTTGGTTTGTTTCCGATACTAATTACCGGAAATGACAGTGATAAGTTAGGTCGCAGCGAAGTGACTTGGCAGACTGTGGTACTGGCGTTGCCAGATGATGGCAGCGGAGCCTTTCCATTTATCCGTCACGTCGCGTTAAATGACGGAAAATCAGGAACTCACAAACTAGCGCTAATGCGAGTATTACTACGGATTGCTGACGGTCACCCCGGCGCGGTTATTCGTCGTGAAGACAATCGCGTTATTTTACCTGCTGGACTGGTGGCTCTTTATTGGTGCCATCAATACAAAATATTAATAGACGATTACAACCTATTCCAAACACCCAATGACAGTATCAACATGGGATTTATGAAAGAAAACGGTTGGCACCAGCTCAGCGATAGAAACGCGTCGGATTATTGTGTTGGCCATTTATTTGAAGGGAATGACGCTAAGGCTGTTCATCGCATGATCAGCGCGGCGGTGCTCAATATCAAAAACATGCCCTGCAAATACATTACCCTACCTAATAGCAAGCAATCTGTTTTCGAGGTGGATAACAATACGGTAAAAGCGAAAGACTCGCTGTTTTTAGATATGGTATCGCTAAGCCAGTGGGGCGAGTTTTCATTACCGGAACACATTTGGCTTAGCTTTAGCCGCTTTGCCTGCTGGGTGGAGCCAGTGTTGGTCAGCGAGTGGGCAAACACCATGGAAAAATACAAGGGTAATGCTTCAGTAGAGCAGCAAGCTAACATTCTAAAATCGCTACAATGGCTGGAAGCTAAACGGACAACAGTTGATGTCCGTGCACGCTTCGATCAAATAAATACTGACGACAATCCCCAGCGTTGTGTCTGGAGCCAAAAGCGCTTAACTCTGCGTGGTAATATGCAAAGTAACGTCCAAATTGATCATTGTTTCCCTTTTGCGCGATGGCCCAATAATGATTTATGGAACTTGCTACCCACAGACGCCAAAACAAACCTAGAAAAAAGTGATCGCCTGCCGACTAAGCAGCGAATGGCTAAAGCCAAAGATCACATCAGTCACTGGTGGCAAACAGCATGGCTCGACAATAATAACCAAGCTCTCAGTAAGCAATTTTTCGCCCAAGCAAATATTGCCTTGCCGGGACTGAAAAGCGATAACACTTCAATTGATGATTTATTCGAAGCCCTGACGTTACAGCGTGGTCGGCTTAAGGATATGCAGCAGTTGCGGGAGTGGTAAAAATAGATGCTAGAGATAATGAATAAAAACAACATTAACAAACTGCTTCAAGCTGTCCTCTATGCGACGATTGCCGTTGGCTTTTCCTGTTTACTTGCTCAAATGAGTATAGTGACAAAAGCTATTTCAATAAGTTCTAACGTGCTGAGCGCGTAATTTATGATCAAAAAATCATTTGCGCAATAAATGCGCAGTAATTTGATTTTAGTTATAAAATCAATAAATAAGGTTGATCTGTATTACCTGAGGCAAAAACTGTCAAAATTGATCGATGACATCGAACGATTCGGGCGACTATATTTCGATTTTGAACGATAGCCCCCCAACGAGCACCCATCACCCAACCGCCAATTTTGCCGTGTCATGCCACATGCTGGCTGGCATTGGGTGTTGTAGCTGCCAAGTGATATTCATTGGTTGGCTGCCATCGTGTTTTGCGTAGTTAATCGGTCCAAAATTAACAAATCCCATGGTTCTTTTATTTTCGTCTTTGGCTTGTTCGCGTACAAATAAGATAATTTGTTTGTTGGTCTTTAGGTGTTCGATATAACTCAAGCCTTTGCCGCGTTCGGGGCGAGCGCTATTTTGTGACTGCCAGTGGAACAGTTTTTCGCTTATTGCGTAGTCGTGATACATGGTGGTTGGTGAGAACTGTTTTTCACATTTTTTAAGCGTGACAAACAGCAATTCGGTGTTTTGATTGGGCAAGTTTAAAACACCTTCACGCGAGGGTGATTTTTTATCGAATGTGCTTGCGCCAAAGCCAGACAATATCTGTTCACGGGTATAACGAGCATGAATTTTCAACGCGCTTAATTGGATATTGTCATTGCTTAGCATAGGGATCTCTGCATGATGAATACGGTTAATTAGCAATGTTATTACATCGATTAATTCTTGCTGTAATTGCGGGTGAATTAATGCCTTTAAGCTCTGTTGTAACGAGCTAAATCCTAGTTTAGGCCCAGTTTTTTCCCAGAAATTATAGTGGCACATTAGTGCAAACTGGTTGGCGTTGGGTAAGGATGAATCAAAACAGAAGTTGTCGCGGCACAGATCTTTGATAAAGGTTAAATAATAAATTGAACTGCACGCCAGCAGGTGGTTGTTGATGGCGCGGTAGTAAGCTTTTGTCAGGTCGTCACTCTTCTTATTAGTGCCACTAGCTTCGTCCACTTGGGTATGATTACTGGAGACTAATGTTGTCCAGCCACCTTGCTTATCTATTTTTAAACGATAGATGTCTTCTAATGTGATATTGGGATGAATATGCAAGAAGTTGGCTAAGGTTAATGGCAAGTCGCTATGTTGTGGGTAGCTATTGATTAGGCCCAGCAGGCGATTTTTGTTGAGCGTCGCTTGCCTAATATTTCTCAAGATCATTTCCTGAGTTTTTTCTTGCAGTTCAATGCGGCAGCTTAATGGTAAATTCGGAAAGCCGTCGTTGATTTCTTTTGATATTGATAGATTGGTTTTACCGACTAATGCGCGAAACTTTTGTGAAAAATCATACTCACTGCGGGCATTGCCAACAAAATCTAATACGGTGCAGCATTCCTTGCCATCGTTTAGGCGTAAGCCACGACCTAGTTGTTGCAAAAATATGGTTAGGCTTTCAGTTGGACGTAAAAATAATAAAGTATCGACTTCGGGTATATCGACTCCTTCGTTAAATATGTCGACTACAAACAAGATATTGATTTTCCGTTGGCGTAGTAGTTGCTGTTTTATTTCACGATCTTTACTGTTGTCACTGGTTAATACATCGCAAGCTATGCCGTGGAGTGTGAGTTTTTTCATCATGTAGTTTGCATGATCTTTACTAACACAAAAAGCCAGTGCTCGCATGGCTGAAATGTCGGTGATTATCTCGTTTAAGCTCAATAAAATCCGTTTAACCCGCTGCTCGTTGTGCGTATAGACATTGCTTAACTCACTGACATCATAACGGCCTTTATTCCAAGTCACCTGACTTAAATCGGTTTCGTCGTCGATCCCAAAATATTGAAATGGCGATAAATGTCTTTTGTTGATAGCTTCTGGCAGCCTGATTTCGGCGGCAATTACGCCACAAAAGTCGCCAAGAATATCGGTGCCATCGTGGCGCTCTGGGGTGGCGGTTAAACCCAGTAATATCTGAGGGTTGAATTTATTTAATATACCGCGGTAGCTGTTTGCGGCAATGTGGTGTACTTCGTCGATGATGATGTAATCAAAAAAGTCGCTCGATAAATTGAGACTATCTACCGCGTTATTAATGCTTTGAATTGACGCAAATAGTTGGTTGTAATGGTTAGGCTTGTGATTACCAACCCATAGCTCACCAAAATTACTGTCTTTTAATACGCCGCGAAAAGCACTTTGGGCTTGTTGTAAAATCTCTTGGCGATGGGCAATAAATAAAAACTTAGCCTGTGGGTTTTTATTATAAAAGCGCGCAAAGTCAAAAGCCGAGATAATAGTTTTACCCGTGCCCGTTGCTGCAACAACCAAGTTACGATAGCGATTGTGCAGCTGACGTTCTGTTTGTAGTTGCTCTAAAATTTCTTGCTGGTGCGGAAAAGGCTTTATTTCAAAGTGATAGCTGTGGTGATTGCTGTAACTGCCTTTGGCTTCTTTTAAGGCGTTATGAAGTTTTTCTTTGCTGGTGGCTTTACCGTCAAATAGTTCAAAATCACTTGATTGCCAATAGGTTTCGAAGGTACTTAAGGACTTCTCGATAATGTGTGGTATTTCTTGAGAAGTAATTTTTAAGTTCCACTCTAAGCCACTGGTTAGCGCCGAATGCGATAAGTTGGACGATCCGATGTAACCAGTGTGAAATTTACTATCGCGAATGAATAAGTATGATTTGGCGTGTAAGCGTTCACGTTGGGTATTGTAACTGAGCTTAACTTCGGTATTTGGCAACGCGGCTAAAAACTCAACCGCTTTGGCATCTGTAGCGCCCATGTATGAGGTGGTAATTATTCTTAATTGTTTACCGCTGTGAGTAAAGTCTTCAAGTTCTTTTTTGAAAATTCGAATACCCGTCCATTTGATAAATGAGACGAGCCAATAGATTTTGTCTGATGATTTAATCTCGCGTTTTAGTTCTGCCTCAAGCGATATTCCGGCATTGCTACCACAAAACAACTCGCTTTGAGTAAGCCCAGTTAAGGGAAATATAGAGTCGGTATATTTCGGTAAATCAGCAGCAATGGGGTTTGATTTATCAAACAGTGCGGTGAGAATTTTACCTTGGCTATCGATGAGATTTTCACTGATAAAAGCATCATCGTTAATATGCGTTTTAAGCCACATCACTAAATCGTTGGCTAGTTTGATTTGAGCGAGTAAACGCTCGTCACTCGCAGGCACTGCATCAATGGCAAAAGCCATTACCCGATTAAGAAAGCGCGATAACCACGTTGATGCCTCTGCTGCTTCAAGTTGACGCTCACCGACATAAAACTTATCTCGATTGAGATTTTTTTCAATAAGTTGGGTAATAAGCTGTTCGTAGATGCCTGTTTGATTCATTTAGTGTTATTAATTTATTGGTTTTACTAAATATATCAAACAATAGGCAATAAAAAACCCCTCAGCGGCTTTCTTATGTTTAAGAAAGCCGAGCGGGGCCGTGTTACTTGTTGTATTAATGATATTTTGAACTGCGGCAAGTATTTCTTAACTAATTTCGTATTTAGTTTGTTGGTCACAATCGGTGCAATTTAAGCTGTAATTATTCTTTCTTTTGCTGACTTTCGCTTGCTTGCTGTTGCAATGCGGGCAGGGCAGTTTCATCGCGGTATTACCGCTGCACTGCTGGCATTTTAGGTAATATCCATACTTGCCGTGGCTGGGTACTAGCTGTGTAGTTGCTTGGCACTTTGAGCAACATAGATTAATGGCGTTTGATTTAGTGGCGGGCAGCTCAATTTTAGGCGTATCTTTTATTTCCGATACCACGTTTGGTTCTGTGGGGTTCTCATTGATCAATGCTGTTGGTTGTTTGCCATTAGAAATGTCTTGGCTTAGCAAAAAATCACTAATTGACGCCATTTCATCAGCTGAAAAATTTGGGCGAGTATCTATAAAATTAAGCTTGTTAATAATCTTATGTCTTAGTTTCATTATCTTTTTAAGTTTGTCGACTAAAAACTCCGATTTTACCAGTTGTTCTGAAATGTCGGCAGGCATTTCAGAACGATCGATAATTGCGTTGCTGGAAATAGCACAAACATTGTGCCAGCAACGACCACCAAAACTTTGTTGTTGGAATAATGATTTACCTAAGATTTTATCTCGGTGTTGAAACATGAGATCTCTTAAGAGTGCTTGCTGTAATTCAACTTGTTTGATTGGCGACGGCATGCCTTGCCATTTCCCTTGGTAACTACGGGACCATTCTTGTTGTTTATTGACCGCAACTTCACCAGTAATACTTTTTGACTCAATCAGGATGAAACCATACGGGTAAAGAATGAGATGATCGATTTGAGCGGTTTCGTCGTTGTAGCAAAATTTGAGATCATTAAAAACTAATACTTGCTCGTGATCTTTGAAACTTCTTCGCAGATAAAATGCCACATCTTGTTCTTGTTTTAGACCTGCTTTAGCGGTTGCCGAAGTGGCGTTAATAGAAGACTTATCCTTTAAGATCAAAATGTAATCCCTTGTATTCGATACCGATTGATGGATGTGAGAGTACCATAACTGGGATTGCTTTAGTTGATTTTAAAAACAATTACGATAAAACCACACCGTGATCTTGCCAACCTAATCATTCAACTATTAAGAGTTTTTTGCTTAATGATGCGGTGCTTCTAGCCATTTTTGATTAGCAAGAGTTCCGAAGAGTAATATAAATATCGATGTGTATGTTGGTTAGTTAGTTGAGAAATAAATGTTTTATCTAATTGTTTTGTATATATAATGCATCTTTTTTCTGCAAGGGATGCCAATGAGTTTGTCACCAGAAATTTCGGCCAACCAATCTGAGCCACTAACGTTACCAATTAACTCCACTTTAGATGATGAATCCCGGGGCAACAGCACAGCGGTAGACGCTTCGAGTGTAATCCCTTCAAAAATTAATAACACTCTTTCACACCGTGCTATATTCGATCCCAGTGTGACTGGCCGTGAATTGCAGCTTATGGAAAAGGTGCGTCGAAAAATACGCTTGTGCGATCCGCGAGGCGTTTATTTTTATCGGCATATCCCATGTGGCTGGTTTGCTAGTTTCTTACATCTTTTCACGCTGCTAATCTCAGTTGTTTTACTCTCTTCTTTACTGGTTGCCAGCTATGCGGCAACAGCCCAAGTCGCAGTTGTTGGGGTTGGTTCGGTAACTAATGTTACTGTTATTGATGCTCTTGAGTTATTTTTTGTTGGTTTGATTATTGTGACTGCACTTTATAGTTTAAAGGGTAAAACTCGACATTATTCGGTGAAACGCTATGGCTTGGCGATGTTAGCGAATGCTTTTAACCGGGTGTTATTTAGTTATTGTAAATTAGCGATTTATTTCGGTGCTTTGGTAATGGTTGCCATTTTGATAAATGAAAAAGATGCTCCTTTTGTATTGGGGCGTTTAATGAATGGTGTAACAGCAGATGTTTTGAGTGTTGTTAGTTCATTGCTGAATATTATAATTTTTTATCGGGCATTTTCTTCTTGTCATGAGGAGTTGTCATTATGCGATTAATTATATTGAGTGTGCTGCTGTGTTTCGTTGTGGTCAATGCCAATAATGCACAGGCTAAGGTGTCATTACATAGCGATTGCAAGGAATACGAAGAGATGGTGTCATCATCATTTGTATTGTTTAGTAAAACAGAGCTTATCGAGTTAGGGGCTTGTACTGGTGTCGCGCTATTAAAAGATCATCGACTATCTACGCTGGGTGATTCTTGTAAAGAAGCGCTAGAAGCGAACAGCGCCTTAGGTATTGCTACCTTGACTAAGGTAGAGGCGATTAAAGTGGGACAATGTGCAGGGGTGATTAACTATATTTATGGTCGCTATCATGACGAGCGTGTGGGGTATTCATCGTATAGCCGTCGCGGTTATGTCTATTCTTGTATCAAAGGTTATGAAGCGGTGAATTTGTTATCAGAGAAATCGCAGCGAAGATATAGTCGAAACGATGTACGTGATTTGTTATGTGATCGCTACAATGGTTAATCATAAAATTATCGATACTGAAGAGCTCACTATTGGGCAGTTTGCCCTGAGATTCTTGGCTCAAGATAGTAGGTTGAAATTACCAAAAAAAATTCATGATATGTTACAAAATGTGCTGACAAAGCGCAGCGGTGACGCACTTCGTTATCGTGAGGTTATCGTGCTTAAAACGGTGGTTAAGAATCCCACCAGCAAAGATACTGATCGTCATTTGGTGATCCGCAACCGTAGCCATGCCATATTTAATATTTTATGTTTGTACGCTTTTATGGAGACAAAAAATATTAAGCAGTTGTTTCAACATTATTATGAAACGAGGAATGGAGTTGGAACACGTGATTTTTCGATGCTTTATCAGCAGCAACAGTCGCAATATTTGGCCTATTTTTGTTTTGGTATTGATATGGAGCGAATTGAGGTAATTGAACAACACTTGCTTGATCCTAAGTTTGATTTGTTTACCCAAAAATTACCCTCGCCTTTTTATAGCGAGAATCTAGATGATTTGTCACCGTTGTTAGTGATGGTGGGTGAAGGGATCGATTGGGCGAGTTATCAGCAGTTGTATCAGCAAGCCGAAGACTGTTTTGAGAAAAAGGACTTTAGTCGCGCGAAGCTGTTGTTAACTCAGCTTGAGCAGCAAGCGGTGGTAATACTGCCTGTGGTTGACTCGTTGCGACGTAAAATAAAAAATATTGAAGATGAATCCCAAGAAGCGTTCGATTATTTACAACAAATTTTAAACTAATCCTTGGTTGTGCCCGGCACAATCTCATGATGGCTCCAGTTAATTAATTGGAGCATCTTATGCACACCCTAGAAAAATTATTCTCAAGTTTTCCCCCTCAAGTTTCAGTTCGCTATTTGTCGCGTGCCTTTTATTTATTAGATCAGCTTAATGCAGGTACTAATTTGAAAATTTTAGGCGGGCGTTACTTGCAGCAAAATAGAAGATTTATTCGTTTCAAACTAGGTCATTACCGTCTGATTATCAAAAATGACAGCGGTGTGATTAAGCCGCAAGTATTTCTTCACCGTAAAAATTTAGAAAGCTATATCAAGCGAAGGTGTAGCTAATTGGTTGCACTTAATTAATTTTTTTAGAAGGAAGTTAAAAATGATTGGATGGAAAATAGTTGCGCGTGTATCAACAATTGATGGTGTGTATGAGTCTCTTGAGGAAGTCGCTTGTGAGGTAGTTGGAATGCCGTTTTACACTCAAGGTCTAGTTTTGATCCCCGTTTATCACGATAAGGTTATTAAAATGTCTTCCCATAATGAATTTGGACATATCAAAGTGTTGGAACGTAAATAAGGAATAGGAATATGCAGTTAAATACAGAGATTCATCATGCTAAAACAGCACCATTAATCCCCTGCACTGAGCGTTTCATAGCTTTTGAGCCAGAAGTCGCCTTGCTTAATTTTGATAAGTTGAAATGGAAGTTAACCAAGTCATCAGAAAGTAGCTGGAGCGATAGTTTATGTGACTTTGCTGAGTGTGAATATCGCAAGTTGTTGTCGCTTAAGAAATGGTATCCGAAGTTGTCATTTGTACCGAGCAAGTTGGTGGATAAGTTTTGGCACGAGCATATTTTAGATACCCAAAGTTATGCTGACGACTGTAATGCAGTGTTTGGTTATTTTGTTCATCATTATCCATACTTTGGAATTTATGGTGATGATGATCAAAAGAGCTTGCAAGCTGCGTTTGACGAAACTGTGCTGTTATATGAAAAGCATTTTGGGGCTTTTCCTACCAATGAGTTGTTTGGAGGCCAATCGTTAGAGGCATCACGCTGCGAGGGGCATGCATGCCATGCACCAAGCACTTGTGCGTGTCGCTCTCCGGGTGCGTGTAAGTAAATATAGTGAATGTAAGCGCCAGAAATGGCGCTTTTTTACTAAGCAGAGTAATTTAAAAAGTCGGAAATAATTAACAACCATTACAAACATCTCGACGAAAAATAAAGTTAAGTACTTAAAGTCGCTTAGCTCTTTCTAATACACCATCGAAGATGGTTTCACTTATTTTCGTGGGGAAATTCTTAGGAAGATTGGCACGTACGGTTGCGATTGCTAAAGGGGCTTGTTGTTTGAAATTTTGCAAGATGTCTTGCATGGCTTCTTGGCTAAAGCCGCAAGCTTTGGCTGTGGCAATAAAATGCCTAGGAAAAATTCGCTCCCACAAATAAGTGCCTTTGGCAGTGGTTGGAGAGTTTAATTTCATAGCCATTTTTATTTCCCGCTTGTTTAGCCCCTTACTGCCCATCACAGGATAGACGGACATAATGTCGTACAGCGGCGTTAACTGATATCCGCCTTTTGGGTTGATAAAAATAGAGAAATTTTTAGCATGACCATCAGATGCTGCCAATAGCCAGAATAAAACTTGAGACATCATAAAGGTTGCTCTGTCTCGCTGTGGTTGGTCTGATCCAAGGAGTACGTTCATAATATCTTTAATGTCAGGGCCGCCATCAGATTGATACTTTAAACCACTTGGCTTATTGAGTATTTGGCAAAAGTCTTCTTGCGGAAGGCGCATTATCCATTGATTATCACTAGATTTTTTTCGATCGAAGCGTTGAACAGATAATACTTTTACATCACCAACGTTTAATATGTTGCAATGTGCTGTAGGTAATCCAAAAGCGTGAGATAACTGCATGCACACGAGCTCGTTTTCGACACTGTCGGTCATATCTAATGTATGAGAATGGCTCACAATAGTGCCGATTGGTAATTTTAGAATATGGGTTGTAGGTGTCGATCCAGTGGGTAAATACCATTGGTCATTCAAATTTAATAAGGCTGTTTTTTCCTGCGCTCCTGCGATAGAAATACGAAAATCATCGTTCTCTTTGAGCATGCCTAACGGAATATTGGACTGGTAACCTTTTATTATTTTCACTAACGCGCTGTCGGTAAGTGATTTTTTTGTTATTTTTTTAATATCAGGTGCTTGATAATTTGCAGGAATGAGCTGTAGTGCTCCTATACTGTCTTGTCCTATCGCTGATAATAAATCAAAAGGCTGGGTTGAGTTTGCATGGTGTCTCGTTACAATTCGGTCTCTAACTTGACTATTGTCAGGTAATAAATTATCGAAATAATTGTAGACCTCATCGCCAATGTAAGGAGACTGACGCAAGGGCATTGATAACGAAATTGGCCGTGAATTTTGGTTTGTTAGCCATTTTTTGCTGTAGGTAAAAGAATGTGTTCCTTGCGGGTTTTTGCTAAAAATACCGACATGATAACCATTCATTAGCACGTTTAAATCTACCATTCTTCATTCCACTCAGTCGGCGTTTGATCTTGTGTTGAGTTATTTGGTAACGAATTATGGTGCTGGCTTCTTGGGGTTATGTTGAGTTCTAGATTGAGTGCTGACAATAATTTAAACATTGTATCTATTTGGGCATTAGCAGAGGACATTTCGAATTTTGAAATAGTATCTTGTTTTATGCCGACTGTACTGGCTGTTTTATTTTGTGAAATTCCCTGACTTTTGCGGGTATCTTTCAAAAAACTACTTAATTGTTTAGCTGTCGTTATTTTCATGATGGCACCAATTACACTAAGCGATGGAATTTATTTACCCGCTATAGGGGGTAAATGCAACTTTACCCCCTGAAGCGGGTAAAAGTCAAATTACCCGCTCTAGGGGGTAAAACTGGGAGTTATTCAATATTGGTAAACGGTTAGCCAGTTTTTGTTGGGTAGAGTGTGCGTAACGAGCTGTTATTATCGGTTTTACTTTCTCAAGTATTCTATAGGGTATTGCCATCGACCAGCATGGCTCACACTTTAATGCGCATAAAAGTGTGATAAAACTACACTTTATTGCGCTTAAGCGGTGAGTGGTGTGTTTTTGTTCAACTGAAGCCACTTAGTTTAAACCGCTTACATCGGGCCGGAAGCACAAGTTTTACAGCACCGTTTTACGATAGTATTTTATAATAGCGATTAAATTTAACGGCTCAGCTATGCTCTGTTTTTAGCGCATAATTGTCGCAAGATCTATTAACAGTAGGAATATTTTATGGCACAAGTTAGTTTAGACGATTTAACCGAAGCGTTAGAAATGGTGGCGTCGGGTGAGAGCTGTGGCATTGAAACATTAGCTTATGTTTGCTTGAAAACTGGCAAGGTTTGGGTGACGGGGGCTGATGATGACTTGTGTGAAGATGAAGACTTACCTAGTGATTTATCGGATAACGAGCAATATGTTATGGCACCTGATAAAAGCGAGCTGGATCTTGGCCGTGATTTAGCGTTGAGTTTTATTGAGCAGAGTTTGCCGCAGCAATTAGATCGCGCTTATGGGTTCTTTCGTCGCAAGGGAGCTTATGGTCAGTTTAAGCGTTTGTTAAACCAGCATGAACTGATGGATGACTGGTATGATTTTGAGCAGCAACATATTAAATTAGCGCTAAAACGTTGGTGTGAGTCGCACCATTTAGCGCTGGATTAATTATTCACCCCGCGCAGCAAGACAGTTGCGATACGTCTTGATTAAAGGTTTGTGCGCACAGCTTTAGGCCTTCGGCCATGGTTAAATACGGAAACAATTGCTGGGCCAATGCGCTTATGGTCATGTTATTAACAATGGCTAGCGCGGCGGTTTGAATTATTTCACCACCGTTATGCGCTAATATTTGGGCCCCAATTAATTGTTGATTGTCACTATTGATCACTAGCTTGATAAAGCCTTGAGTGTCGAAATTTACGATGGCGCGTGGCACTTGGTTTAAATTTAATTGTCGACTGGTGGTCGCAATGCCCATGTGGGCGGCTTGAGTTTCGGTTAGGCCTACTGTGGCCACTTGTGGCTCAGTAAAAATAACCGCTGGCATGGTCGACAGTTCAAGGCTGGCTTGGCCACCAGTCATGTTAATGGCCGCGCGGGTGCCTGCGGCGGCAGCCACATAAACATACTGCGGCAGGGTGCTGCAATCGCCTGCGGCGTAGATGTGTTCAACATTGGTTTTTAATTGGGCGTCGGCAATAATGGCCTGTTGCTGATTGGTCGTTACGCCTGCTTTTTCTAAAGCCAGTGGTGCCGTATTAGGCTGGCGCCCCGCGGCAATCAGCAGTTTGTCACAAGTTAATCGGCCATTATTTAACAGCAACTCAAAAGTGCCATCGCTAAAGGTCACGGCTTGCGCTTGGGTTTGGGTTTTTACCACCATGCCTTGTGCTTCAAGCGCTTGTTGCAGTCCTGCGCCTAGTGCTGGATCTTGCTTCGATAACAAAGAATGACGAGCTAATAGCGTAACTTGAGTACCTAATTGTTGATAAGCCTGCGCTAATTCAACTGCGACCACCGACGAACCGATAACCACTAAGTGTTTTGGTAAAGATGCCGCGAATATTGCTTGGGTCGATGTCCAATAAGGGACTGAATTTATGCCTTCAATGTTTGGGATGTAAGGCTGTGCGCCAGTGGCAATTAAGATCCGATCGGCGGTTAATTCGCTGCGGTTATCATCGGCGTGAGTGATCGTTAAGGTGGTGCTATTTTTAAATTTAGCGCGGCCATTAATTAATGTTAGGGCCGGGTTGCGGGCTAAAATTTGTTGATATTTAGCCGTTCGCAGTTGTTCTACTTGTGATTGTTGCTGCTGTACCAGTAATTCTCGGTCAATTATTGGTGGCTGATTTGTAAGGCCACAAAACGGATTATTGCGCTGTTGTTGGGCAAACTGGGCACTGCGGATCATGATTTTAGACGGTATGCAGCCGACATTAACACAGCAGCCGCCTAAGGTGCCCGCTTCAATGATAGTGACTGTGGCACCTTGCGCTGCGGCTTTTATCGCGCAGGCAAAAGCAGCCGAGCCGCTGCCGATTATCGCGACATGCAGTGGCTTTTTTTGATGGTTTGGCGGCGAGCTAGCATTTATTTTCGTTGCCTCGATTTGATCTGAAATGTTATCGGTCATTGGTCACTCCAATGGGGGGTTAATCGCATTATTGCTGGTGCGCTGGGTAGCCTGAGTTAGTGACAGCGGCAGCGATTTTGTCGATAGTGGTAATGGTGGGGTCAAAGCTCACCATTGCTGTTTTTGTCGCGTAATCGACCCAGGCTGAATTAACGCCATTGACGCGTTCAAGCGCTATGCGAATAGTGATAGAGCATAGCTGGCAGGTCATTTTTTTGATTACTAAGACGACATTTTGCTCGTTAGTTGTTGGCGGTTGGCTGGCCAAAGGCGTTGTCGATAGCGTGCCTGACCACAGCGGTGAATTTAGTAAACCGATGATAAGTAGCAGTGCGAAAGTTATGGTTTTTTTCATGCTGGGCCTCATGCCTTTGGTGAATAACTGAAAATTAACCAATGAAATAGCCAGCGTAATACGGAAAACTCAACATCGCGATGATGATCATGCTTACGATGATAAAAATGATCTTTTGATTTTTTAATATCTGGGTTTGTTGGCAAACCGCGCCTGGCTCACAGCGTGGCGGTATTAAATATAATTGACGAAAGGCCATTGTTAAGCTCAATAACGCCGCTATCGCGAAATAACCGCTGTAGGGCTCCATCGCGGTTAGGCTGCCGATCCATGCACCACCAATACCAAGTGATAACAACAGCAATGGAACCACGCAGCAAACCGAGGCACCAATGGCTGTTAGGGCTGCTGCGATTAATGAATGATTTGGACTTACCATAATGATACTCACTGTCGATAGCGGAGTTTGTTAGCTTACACTCTGGGCTATGGTACGGAGTCAAGACTTGGCTGGTGTTGTTTGTACTGATTGCTTTAGCATTTTTTGTGCGTCAGCGCCTCAACAAAGGCACAGTGCTGGTTTGATTGCTGACGTTGGCAATCGTTTATCATGTGATCTAAAACACCTTGGATTGTTTGCAAACCTTCGATCTGGTGTTGGATCCGTTGGCGTTTCTCAGTGGCTAATGCTTGAATGTCGTCACAATGGCTGCTGCCCAGCGCCAGTAGTTGTTGAATTTCTTTTAAGGAAAAACCGAGCTGCTGCGCGGATTTAATAAAACGAATACGCTCGATGGTTTGCGCAGAATATTGGCGATAGCCGCTGCTTGGCTTAGCCGGTTCGATGATTAATTGGATTTTCTGATAATAACGGATCGTTTCAATATGAACCCCCGCTGCGGTGGCCAGTTTACCAATTGTTAGTGTTTTTTCCATGCTCAGCCCGTTGTTTAATCGACAGCTCTGTTCAAAATAACATGATACGGCGCCGTATTGGTGATTTTAGCTTATTAATCGCTGCACTATTATAAGCGTTAATGCTAATCGCCAAAGTTAGGTTTAAACAGTTAACGGAAACTTAATTGGAATATAATCAATATATTATTGGTGCACTTTTTTTGTACTATTGATCTTTAGTCGTAATTTTTAGTAAAATAAAGGTCATAGATGCCGTTAATTACACGGTAGTAACCACATGCTCGTGGTTGCGATAAATTAGGTGAGTGTAATGCGAGGCATCGTCCGTCGGACAAAATTTTATTTTGAAAAGCACGTCAACACTTTGTCGTCCTTATTGCTTGCTGCGCCTCCAGGCTTGAGTGCTATTTTCTTTTTCTTATTTACCTTATTCGCGACGTATTTGATTGAGCAAAAAGAGTCGGCTGCTGATCAGCTGGTACAGCGTACCATTGCTCAGAATCGGGTCAATGATGTTGCTGGGCTGCTTTCTTCTGAAATGAACGTCAGGTTAAATCTCACCAGTAGCTTGCGAGCGTTTGTGATCACCCGCGACGAGTTTACCCCGCAACAGTTTGATCGCTTTGCGTCATTAATTAAAAACGATTTAGACGGTGTTTCAAGCTTGCAGTTAGCGCCCAACGGCATTGTTACTTATTTAACCGACTTAGAAAATAACCATCAGGCACTTGGTCATGATCTGCTTGCCGATCCAAATCGTCGTTCGCTGGCGCAGCGCTCGATTATGGAGCGTAATTATATTATTTCAGGACCAGTAGACTTACTGCAAGGTGGGCAGGCTATTATTGCTCGGCGACCTATTTATATTTTTGACCAATCGTCTAAAGTCGATAAGTTTTGGGGCTTTGCTACTGTGCTTATTGATATTAATGTGCTGTTAGACGAGGTTGTGGTAGACAAGTTGCGTCAAGATTACGATGTCTCGATTCGTGGCAAAGATGGCCTTGGAGCACAAGGGGATGTGTTTTTCGGTAATGGCGCGGTTTTTAATTCGCCTTTGGCGGCGGCCACGATCTATTTACCTAATGCAAGCTGGCAACTGGCAGTGGCAGCAAAGCTGAATCAGCAACCGCAAGGGCTTATTTATTCTGTGTGGTATTGGTTGGTTGCTGCGTCGATTGCTATCGTCGGCGCCGCGATGGTTTATTCAATAATCGATCGACCTCGCCAACTGAAACATAAAATTTCGCAAGCAACGCTGAAGCTGCAACTTGAAATAACTCAACGGATGCAGGCTGAGAAAAAAATTCGCCATATGGCACTGCACGATGTATTAACTGAGTTACCAAACCGCCGCCTATTTGATGAACTTGGTTTTCAAGCGCTGACCCAGGCTAAGCGTAAGAATGTCACCTTGGCTGTTTTGTTTGTTGATATTGATGGCTTTAAAGCAGTTAATGATTCTTTAGGGCATGCTTTTGGCGATCTGCTGTTAAAAATGATAGCGCTACGATTACGGCAACAGGTTAGAGATCAGGATATTGTGGCACGATTTGGTGGCGATGAATTTGTTGTTTTGTTAACTGACGATTGTCATTTGGCAGGCGCAGAAAAGGTTGCTGCTAAAATTAATGCTGCTATGTCAGCCCCATTTGAAGCCGAGAATGAGCAGGTGCAGGTGAGTGCCAGCATTGGTATTGCAATTTACCCAGAGCACGGCATCACCATGGAGAAATTGGTGGTTAAAGCCGATATCGCGATGTATAACGCGAAAAGTAGTGGTAAAAATTGCTTTAGATAAGTTGGGTTCAGCGGTAGTTTGTTCGATGTAATACTAGAACCGCCACATTCTAGGTTCTAATAACAATGAATTCAAATAAAAGAATAATGTGTAATTGTAATCCGCATAGGTTAGTAATTTTCTTGTACTAGTTAAAATCAACAATAAGGCTACCGCGTCTTGCTTGTACCCCTTACCTACGTCCTGTAAGCAACAGCGTTGCTCTCGCTTATTTCCCCTGCACAACAAGATCACATCTTTAATGCAATTGGCTATAATATCTATTTCAGGTCAGCCATATAAAGCAAGCTAAAGATAAAATATCAGAAGCAGTATCAGTTAGACATTGTCAAATTAGTCTCTCGCCTTGAGCATCAGATTGCCAGTTAGGTACTTGGGGATAAGGAGTATAAAATGAAACTATTAGTTACTGGTGGTACCGGATTTATTGGCTCTGCGTTATGTTCTAGGCTCTTAGCTGATAATCATGAAGTTGTAATACTGAGTAGATCGCCGCAGCTGGTTAAAGCGCCGATGCAAGGGGTCAGTGATTTAAGCCAATTAAATAATAGCCAGGCATTTGATGTTGTAATTAATCTTGCCGGTGAGCCTATCGCCGAAAAACGCTGGAGCCAGAGCCAGCAACAACAGATAATAAATAGTAGGGTCGCAATAACTAAACAACTGATCAGCTATTTTAAAGGCTTAAGTACTAAGCCAGAATTATTTATTAGCGGTTCGGCGATTGGTTATTACGGGATTGGGCAAACCGATGAGCAGATTGATGAAAATTCGGCACCAGATAATAGTTTTTCCAGCCAATTGTGCCAACAGTGGGAAGCCGAGGCGCGTCTGGCACAACAGCTTGGCATTCGCACTTGTTTGTTACGTACCGGCATTGTTTTGGGGCATGGCGGTGCATTGGCTAAAATGCTGCCACTATTTAAACTTGGTTTGGGTGGTCAGATCGGGCAGGGCAAGCAATGGATGTCCTGGGTTCATCTTGATGACTTAATCGGTATTGTTTTATATTGCATCACCGATAATAAGGTCGAAGGGGCGATCAATGGCACCGCGCCAGCACCAGTAACAAATCAGGATTTTTCACGAACATTAGCAGCGGTGTTACACCGGCCTTGCGTTGTCAGGATCCCCGCTATGGTGATTAAATTATTAATGGGGCAGATGGGCGAAGAGTTATTATTGGCGGGGAAAAAAATATTGCCGAAAAAAATAATTGATGCTGGATATCAGTTTAAATATAGCCAAATAAAACAAGCACTATTGGATATTGTCTAGCCCCAGATGACCCTTTAAGGACAGAGCTAGTAACTATTATACCCAAACCACTTGATAATGCAGGAAGCAGAACTTCTCAGGTGAGTTAGTACAAGGCGCAGCATTTTAGGAATGCTCACTGCCTTTCAAACTGAAGCAACGCAGTGATCACTTATCTGAAAAATTCCAGCTGAAATCCTGTAGCTCTAGGAACATGGTTAATTATTATTGGTAAACCTATTGCCATTGATTTAGCAATAAGCTTGGCTCAAAGTCAGGCCACTACCGAGCGATACAAATAGTCTATTTTAAGTTAATCTAACCATACTTAAGTTACTAGTTCTATGCTGGTCTATTTGTATTGGTTTTTCTCGTGTTGGCGACTGCAGTGACCGAGAGTTGAGCTTAAACTTTGTGGCAAAAATCCTGTCGCTGCGCTCAAGGAGAGTGTAGATTTTTATTTAGCTAGTGCCTTGTACAAAGATTTGGTTAGAGAACGGTCTCTCTGGTGAAAGGTCGTGTTGAGAAGTTTATTTAGCTGTAGAAATAGCAAAGGTGCAACACAAGTTGCACCTTTGCTTTCGTTCCCTGAGAGCTGTTAATCCATTTTGCTGAGTATTAAGTCATTTAATACTTTAGCCATCCTAGCTAACCCAATCCTTGGCCCTGTTTCCTTTGACACTATCCTAGTGTCTGTCTTAAATCCTTTCCCTGACGTACCGAGCCACTTCCTGTAACTCTTTTGCTTCCAAGCAGGGATATTATAAAAGAGAATGATAACTAATGTCATTTGATTGTTTGTATAGAGCTGGTGCTGTAAAGTTTTCCCATTCAAAAATTAACAATATATCGTTAAAATACATACCATTACTGGAATTTAATTTTGCTTGTTACTTTTTTTCTACTATTTTTCTCACGTCATTGTGAGATATCTCTTACAAACAAGATCGCTGAACGCTTACTGAATTTGACTGATACTAATAACTTACATTATTTTATCTTAAAAAATACCGGCCGATAAACTTGCCTAACTAATAACAATAATAACAGCGAGAATAACAAACTTAGCCCAGTGGTTCCTGCAAGGCGCTCAATAATGTTTTTATTATCAGAGCCCGGATTAGAAGCTTTTGTCTCTGCGGCATCTAATTGTTGTTCTAATGATAAAAGGGTCGTGTTGAGTGTAGCAATCTGCTGTTGCAAGCCAGATAACAGATCTTGCTGCGCTGGGTATGTTTGAAAGTTATCAAGTTGAGATTTTACTATCAAATCAGTTTCTTTAAGGCCATTAGCTACATGGGCTAATCGGCGCAGCATATCTGCGCGACCTAAAGATATTTTATCGGTTACCACTTCCGAGTCGTAGCCGATTGCAACAGCATTTACAGCGTTACTTGAGAAATAAGCGAACTGATGCTTTTCGTAATCCTTTAGATTCGAATATTCTGTTACGCCTAAATCAGTCACTGAAACCGCTAAAATAGTCGCTCCCTGAGCGGGGATATAAGTACAATATGATGCAACACAAGTGACATGACTCGGCGGATTTGAGCAATTTGGACAATTTGGATCGCTTTCTGATACCCAAGGGTATGAGGTTACCCCATCACCTAATACAGTTAATGATTTAGATAATGATTTAGTTGCTAATGACAGGTAACTATCGCCACCGTTAGCACTATCATTTGCTCCAACATACCAGGTTTTATCTGCACTCAATGTCCCTGTTACATCATGTAATCTTATACGTAGGTTGTTCTCTTTTAGCCGTAACCAACCTGTGGTAGGGATTTGGGCAACTAAACCGAAATCTTCACCATTAATGCAATCCATGCCAATACAGAAATTTCCCCAAGATTCGAGTTTATAATCTGGCCTTGTATTAGGATCTGGATAAAAAACACCAGCGTCATAGCCTTTAACGATAATATTGTCACTTTTGACGACATCAGCAAACGCGGCAGTGGCAAAAGAGGCTAAAAATACCAGTGCACTAAGCGCATTCTTTATTTTAATCACGTTGAATTCTCCTATTACAATTCAGATAGCAGTTCAATTCGAGTAACTAAAGAGTCGATACGATCGCTCAGTGCATTTATTTCTCCAGATAAAGATTGTAACTCAACGTTGAAACTCTGAGTTTGTGCCGCTACTGTCGTACTGACTTGATCTGAAAATTGATTAAACTGGCTGACATTAACAGCGTCATTATCATCGACACCTGCGGCAACATAAGTAATAACACGCTCAGCGCCAGGGCTGCCCACAGAAACGGCTCCTTCTTCTAGCGTGCTGTCGGCTCCTATGGCAATACCGCCACTTTCTTGTGATTGCAGGACCAGCATATTTTTATCTGTATTTATATCTTTGATTACAAAGGTTTGATAAGTATCAAAGCTCGTGTCAATTCCAATTTGCCAATCGTTACTAGGAAAAGAGCTTGAGCTGCTGGTGTCGACGAAGTCAATTCGTGGACTGGTTCCTTTTAGGAGTAAGGTATCGAAATCAAATTCGTGATCAACTTCGCAGGCGCTGCCAATACATGCAGATTCCGAAACAATTAGATCATCATTTATTTGTTCATCAGCATAAAGATTTTGTGCTGAAAGTGAGAGGTAAGATAACGCAAGGAGCTTAATAGAGTGGTTCATATTTTCCGGATGTAACAGTGCTAAAAATGGGCGGGAATTATGCCATAAATAGCGTTAACTTAGTATGCTCTAAGGTCTTGGTTATCTTTTAAAACCCCGCCACTACTGCTTTTGCGCGATGATCGCTGAACTTAAAATGAAATTTGGTCATTTTGTTACTGGCGAATTAAACACCTTTAAAAATTGATGAACGCTGTAATTTTAGTAAGTTACATTGTTTTTATCGATAAAAATAACAGCATTATGTATTGCTTGGCTAGAAGATTAGACCACACCTGAGTGATAAATTTGGTTAACAATAAAGGCAAAAATAAATGATCAAAGATTGGGAAATCAGTTTAGTTTTAGGAAAAAAATTTAATTTGATGGAGTATATAGAAATAAGTGGTGGCACCTCCCTGACTCGAACAGGTGATCTGACGATTATGAGGGCGAGGGACTTAAAGCATCAACATTACCACAGTAACCTAATATTAATCGCTCACCTTAGTCACCATGACCTAATACAACACAGAGGGGAACAGCCCAAGCGTCAACGAACCGTAGCCCCCTGCTAATACCACTGAAATATACCTGTAAAAGACCGAACTAAGGCCGAAATTTTGCTAAAGATTAACCTATCATATATTCCCTGAGCCGTGCCTCTAGCATCAACGAACCATCGAATCTCAGCTATCACCACTGAACCGATATATTTAACTAGAGTACATACATTAAAATTTGCAGCAGGCTCTCTCATGGTAATCCAGTTACGAGCGTATAATAACCATGCTTAATTCAATCAAAGAGCATAGCCTGATATTTTATCCAATTGTCACTACCGCTAACTCTGATTGATTCATTTAAGCTAATTCCCTGACTGGGACCACCTCACTATATTCGTGATGGAATCTCGGAATGAATTGTCAATTAGGTTATATCACAAGGGGATTACCTCTCCAAAGCATGCGGGGGTAGTTATAACGTGCTCCTTGAGTATAACGTACAAAAATGTCAGGTTTTTTTACATCTCCACTATAGCAGGATATTGGTAGCTTAATGCCTGGTTGATATTTATCATCTTTTAACATTAGGAACAAAAATAGCATGTGTAGTGAATGTTAGTTGATTTTGCGAAATTACCAATTCATTAAACCCAATAAAAAAGTAAAAGCCGGGCTTAGAAGTGGCGGTTTCAAGCATTGTAGTGTCATTACTTTGGAGTCTCCGGCACCCGCCGCAGTTCCAGAGCCCAGTACATGGATGCTTCTGGGTGTTGGCGCTGTTTCAATATGGATAAACAACAAGAGACAGTATTTTCACTATAATCAACGGCTTAACCATGGGAGAGGGAAAATGAAAACGAAAAACATACTACGCGATAGTGCTTTATTAATCTTCAGTCTATTGCTCGCAGCGGGGAGCGCACTGGGGGCTCCAAATGACCCCTCAGGTGGCTTGTGCGATAATCTCGACCCTTCGAGCGGACTATTCTCAACTTGTATACAAGCTCATAGCGCCAAAAACCGCATCGAGCATTTGCAGAGCAAGAATGCGTCTGCAAATGCGGTCCTGAAGGCGCATGCCGCCCTAGATGCCTCCATAGCGCAGTACGCTTTGCTGGGCGGGGGAGTGATCCCTGGGTTCGCGCCTCCACCTCAGACGTGCCCATGTTGGACAGCGGCCCAGCTAGAGACGTTGGCCGAGCAAACGTTAAGTTGTGGTGCCGCCACTGCGATAGGTGATTCCTTAGGCTTTGGAATTAGCGGCTGGGATATAGCTGCCACACCGCCTTTTGTTTTCGTAGAGGATTATGAGCAGGCGTACATACCCCGTCCCGCGTTTACACCATCCTGTGCCTTGCACGTAGCGGGGACTCAGGATTTTATCGTCAACCCCATCACAGTAGAACAATGGGATGCGTGTAAAGTCGCGATACTCGCGGAATGCTCAGCAAGAGGGTTTTGATGAGTATAGGAAGAATTAACGCTTGTCTGCAATGAATCCGGAGTTATCGATTAACGGTACCCTCGGCATCTAGCCTGATTTTGAGTTGTTCGCTGACCGCCACGGATGGCTGAAAGCCAAGGCGTTAGACCCCGGAAGCCGTGAGATGATACTGAAGGCTCGGAATGCACTTAGGCGCCAGAGGGGCTCAAAATATCGCAAACTGACATCTTTTGCGTCACTATGCAGGTACTGAAAAATAGTGCGTCCAGCTGGATGCGTAGCTTGTGCGGCAGTTAACTGATTAAGTCAGGCGGATGAATCCGCCTCATCGACCTACTAGGATAGAAAAAGAAGAAGCCACAATTGATTTCTTTGATTTGACTATTAGAAAAGGTTTAGCCAGCGATACGGTGCGAGAAATCAGTAATTGTAAAGGTGACTTTCTTGTCTTCCTAGCGGCTAAGGTTCTAGTTGAATTTGAAAACTAATATGTTCCAGCTTGAGTGAACGGCTTTGACTAGCAGCAAACTAAATTAGGGAATATTCTAGGCCAGTGTATGTTTAGTAGTAGAAGCAGGAAGATTCAGTAAATCACTCTCTAAAATCCATTAGCACGATGATAAAACAGTTCAGAATTGTGAATGTAAAAGTAACTATATTGAGCGGTATTGGAAAATACCAGTGGGTAAAATTCAAGCTGAACGAAAAAATTAGATTTCAAAAAACTCGTGGCCGCGGCGACAGGATCGTCAAAAATTTTAACGTAGTGACAAACCAGCTATGGACCAGCGTTTTCTAAAAGTTGGAATAGTATTTGATAGGTGGTGTTTATAAAGCTTTGTACTACGAAGTATAAGTGGTGCCCTCCCTGACTCGAATTGGTATCGTAACTTATTGTATTTTAATATCTTTATGTTTAGTGTTTTGTTGTGGTGTTACTAGTGGTGTTACTAAAGCGAAAAGTCATAGGGTATTAATCATAAAAAAGCTCCGCTAATTTGCTCCGCATAAAAAATCCTAAGCTACGGAACGCATGAGCCAATCTAAGATGATTACTACGTGTTTAGCATAGTGTCCTGCCATATTGCTATGCGCCTTTGCTGGCATGGCTAAATGTGTCCTACCATTCGTAATGATCAAACAGAAGTTACTTAATAGAGGAACAACAGTTACCGAAACCAGTAACTATTTTACTTTAAAGGCTGTTTTTTATTATTCTACATTGCGACACAAAATGAGATACCTATAGGTCAATAAAGCCAAGGGTTAGACCTATGTTTGATAACTCAAAGATAGAGGCTTTAATTACCAACATCAAGTACAAAGCCAAGTACAGAATCAAGTACAAAGACCCGCAGAATAAGAGGGCTTGAGTGGTGGTGAGCAAGTACTAAAGCAAGTATAAAACCAAGTACAAACCCCAGCAGATAAATAGCGTCTGTATACCGCATTAGTTTGTTGTATCACCCTTTGAATAAATCACAATCAGCTGCCAATTCAGCATTGTTACTAATTACTCATTGCGCAGTTTTAAATTGCGCAGAATGACTGTTGCGCAGCTAATTAAATCAATAATAAGCCCCAAATAAGAAGCTAACCAAAAGGATAAAATCAAGCTATAGGCTAGTTTCATAGCTGCGAACCATTACATTTTGTATTTGCGCACTGCGCAGTTTGTATTGCGCACTTTTTTGCGCAATTAGCTTACGACATAGTGATATTTCATTTAATGGCGAACAGGGAAAGTAATGGATAAGCAAGATGGATTTATCAATATTTTTTGTGATGAGCGTGGCGGAACAGCGGTACGGATTAACATGGGAACCGAGGATAGCAGTAGGCGCTGCCAGCACTCGACATGTACTTGTGATGAAAATGGGCCCACAGGTAAGCCGCTTACAAAGCCACATAGAGCTGACAAGATTCTTTGCCTCTAACTGGCAGCATACCGACATAAGAAACATTAAAGAGTCCAATTCTAGGCTGTAACCCTTATGTTATATGACTTCCACGGAAAGCCCGAAAACCGTAGTTTCCCGCGAGAAACATAATTAACCAACCCTATAGATAACGGGGATTGGAATAAATACTAATAATTGGTACTGAGCAAACCTATCTCCCGTTAATGCAACTGTATTAACAATTAAAGGAGAATATTTTGAAACAAATAACAGACTTACTCACTCAAATCGTCGCACTGGCTTACGCACCAACTATCAACCTAGCAATAATGGCATTCATGCTTTTACCAATAGCCTTTATTGTCTACGTTATTAAAAGCTAACGCCTCTATGGTCTTTACCGAAAAACCCTGAATGCATATTAACATCCATGGAGATCACCTAATAACATCGATGGAGATCATTCAATAACATCCATCAAGATCAGCTAAT